>JBILJE010000323.1:0-3353 GCA_044377395.1 Rariglobus sp.
CCAGGTTTCGCGCAGGCCGCGCGCGCCCACCAACGACCCAATGGCCACGATCTGAATAAAACGACGCCGGTTGATCATAAAAACAGAAAAAGTACTCCCTGCGCCTTTAACGCCGCCGGCGGTAAACGTGGTAAACTCCCGTCAACGTGAGAAACCCCATGGCTAGGGCCGAGAGATCGACGATTCCAATGCCGAGCGCCCCAAAAAAGCGCCCCGAATGCACATCCAGCACCACCCGGTAAACGGACAGCCCATCGCCCCGGTACGCCCGCACGATGCGGTTGCGCAACTCCGCTGGGACCTCGATCGGTGCCACCGCAGCGACCCGCGCCTCCGAGCCCAGCACCGTCCAGCCCACCAGCTCGCGGTCAAAACTATATCGCCCCGAACTCAGGGTTAACACCAGCCGCGCCGCCTCCGGTTCTTCAGCCGCCTGCGTCAGGCCCATCGCCAGCACCTCACCCGGTGGCAACGACGCACCGGCGAGCCGTTCAATCACGTCTCCGTCCCGCGACAGCATGAGCACCACCCGCGACCCCGCCGCAACCCAAGCGTCGCCCAGCGACACTGCGCCGCGCAGCTCATGCAGGCTGCCCACGGCCCGCTCCTCTAGGTACAACGCGCCAGCCAGTCCCACTGCCCGCTTCCCGCCTGCCAGCTGAAACCCCACGGGCTCTCCCGCCGGTTGCATCCCATACCAGCGGTAAATCCAATCGGCTTCGAGCACGCGCTCCTGCAGCCCAAGGCGCAAACTATGGTTGAGCGCCAGGCCCGTCACCGCCACCGCGACAAACACCGCGGCAAACGCCACGCCCACCCGCCGATGCCAAGCCATCGGCGCCCGGCGCCCGTGCGAATCCTTAAATGTGTGTTTTTTCATCGTATCGAGCCCGCATCAAGGGGCTGCGCTTTGCGCACAATAGCATCCAAAAACAGAGCAAGCCGCCCCAGCTTGGTCAACGCATTCACCGACAAAGTCGCCCCCGAGATCCCGTCGATCGGCCGCGAGAGCCTCCCAGATTCATCCAGTCCGAGGCCGTTAAATTGATCGGTGAAAAACGGATACTTTACCTCCCAGCCATGGCTTTCGCGGTAAATGAGCACCTTTACCCGCTCAAGGCGCCCCCCCGCCACCACCAGGCCCATCGTGATGGGTTTGGTTTTACCCACCTCTTCCAATATCCACGCCGTGCGCGCACCCGCCCACCAGTAACGAATCCGCATCGACGGATAATCGTGACCGAGGATGGACCGCACCTGCTCGCGCGCCTCCTTGGTTAACCACACCAACTGCGGGCTAGGCACCCCCGCCGCTTCGACAAACGTCTCCTCAAGAAAGCGTTCCGGTGCCTGATACACATCGTCCTCGGCCCTCGCCACCCAGGCGAGTAGACCGATGATCCCTGCCGCAAGCAGCCGCAACGTGTTCATTGAGGAGACCGATAAACCGTCGGGCTTAGAATTGGAAGCCGAGGCCGAGACTGAAGGTTTCGTCGTTTGCGGTCGGCAGCTCGGCAAACTGCACGTCGGCTTTCAGCACGATTTGCTCATGCGGCCAGTAGTTTACCCCCATTTCAGTGTAGCGCTTTTCCGAGGCAGCCGAATTGCCGGCCTGATTGTCCACCACGCTGTAACGGGCAAAAAAGCCCAGCTCACCCAAGCTGATCGGGAAACGATATGAAGGCTCGATGTAGTAACCCTGTTGTACATCGCGGCCGGTGGCTTGCGCCGTCCTCCCGTTGATGTCCCAACGGGCATACAGCGCCCGCAATCCAAAGCCGCCCTTACGCCAATCCGCATGCACCGAGGTCAACAGAGCGTCCGCGTTTTCACGCACCAGGGTGCTCTGGGCAATGTCCTGCTGATACTGAACCGAAGTCGCCAGCGTCAGGCCCTTGATGCCGGTGTATTTGACCCGCGTTGTCATGGCGCCATCCTGCGCATCGGCACTGGCCACCTTTTGACGGCCACTGCGGATGTTGGCCCCCGTGGTCTTAAGTCCGGAATGAGCTGCGACATCAAAGCTCAACCCCGAGTCAAATTGGCGGGAATAGGCACCGCCGCCCTCCCACCAGGTGCTGGGAATGATGTCCGATTCGACCTTGTTGCGCTCCACGCCGTAAAACGTGGCCGGCTCGTGGGTCTCATTGAGGATGCCGATCGGCAGCAAAAACAAACCCGCCTTGGCCTGTGATTGGGCAGTGAGGTCAAACTCCACATAAGCCTGCTCCAGCTCGATTTCGCCCGGCTTGCCTTCTCCGGCGAGCGCGTGCTCCACCTCAAGCTCGGAGACCAACCGCATCTTTTCATTAAAATCATGGTTCACGAACAGCACGAACCGGTGAAAATCAATCATGTCGGTGGGCCCGCTATTGTAGTGCAACTCGCCGTAGCCGCCGATGGTCGTGCGGTCCATCAAACCGCCCCCTTTGCCGGCGGTTTCGGTGGCGAGTGACTCCACATGCGCCGAAGTCGCTTCAACCTTTTGCTCAACGCTCTTGGTGCGGGCATCCACTTGCGCCGTGCGCTCGGTGGCCGTGGCCAAACTGCGCGATAACTCATCGATCTGCTTCTGCTGCTTCTGGATCAGCGCCCACATATCCTCGGCGCTCGGCAGCGTATCGGCCATCGCCGCGCCGCTCAAAAGTGCACTGACCCCCGCCGCCACACCCCACTTCATACAGTCATTTGGGTTTTTCATTGAAAAAGAAGACCGCTGTTAAGACTGAGACTCGTACTCAAGTCAACCGTATTTAAGATGGAATCTCAGTATCAATAAGCTGGTGGGTGGCGATGTCGGTGGATGATGAAGTTGGGTGGGTCCTTAACCCGAGCGCTAAACCCGAACTCCTGAGTTGGTCGGCGCGATCTGGCGCAAGCTGCTGGGAATCTGACCATTCAATCACCCACTCGAAGCACTATTTAGTGCACCTCGGGGATCACTCACGATCATGTGCTCCAGCATCTTACGCCAGCTCATCGCCGCCAACTCAGGAGTTCTGGCTAAAGCACCGCACTACTTTCGATCCGTGGCATTGAATGTTAAGGCCTTCTCGCCGTCCTGAATGGCGCGGCGGGTTTACGGATTGGAATAACGGTGAACTTCTCGGCGCACTCGCTGCGGACACCTCTCCTGAGGCCCAAGCCTAAGTCGTCGCCTCCCTGAGTCTCGTCCAAGCGCCGAAGAGCAATTTTCGGTGCTTTTTTGGGTGCTCTGGTCGACACCTACGGCTGCGGGTTGTAAATCGAGCACGCAGGTACCCAGGTGGTTGCGCTGGATTACGATGATCGGCTTTACCGTTCTGGCTTAATGTTTGTCGGCTTTCGGCGCAGGCGAGCCGAGCATGACCCGG
>JBILJE010000078.1:0-11429 GCA_044377395.1 Rariglobus sp.
CGCGAGTAGGCTTGGCGCAATCGAGACTCACGACGATCTTGGCCGAGGCGGGAACTTCGAGGGCAAGTCCGGTGTAATCGGCGGCAACCGGAAGCTTGCGGCCGGCGCGATCGATGAGCACGGCCAACTCGACTTTAGCGGGGCGGCCATGGTCAAAAAGCTCGTCGAGCGCGGCTTTGACGGTGCGGCCGGAGAACAGCACGTCGTCAACCAAGATCACGGTCGCGCCAGTCACATCGACGGGGATGCGTGTGGGGCTGAACTCCTTGGGGATCGGCTGGCGCTCGATGTCGTCGCGGTGAAACGAAATATCGAGAGCGCCGGACTGGACTCCGAGGGACGCGGCAAGGCGGTTGGCCAACTCGATGCCGCCGTTGGCGATACCGAGGAGTATCAGGCGGTTGGGCGACGAATGGCGTTCACGAATAGCGTGGGCCAAGCGCTCAATGGCGGCGTGAATCTCGGCGACGGGAAAGCTTTTAGGTGCGGGCACGAGGGTTGTTTGTGTCGCCCGATACAGGGACGGACAAGCGGGAAATCAGGGCATCGGAAACTCGGATTTGGAAGGGTGTTCAATCCCGCCCCGAGTCCCCTGCGACATCTTCAGGCCGACGGCTTTTTCGGGCTCGCGGGGCGGGATTCCGAAGCCTGGTACCACTTGTAAAATGCGATAACAAAAACGATAAACGTTACGCCCATGCCGCCCATTTTCATGATGACCGCCCCCATCAACTGATCCTCGGCCGGGCCGAAGCTGGAGAACAGGCGCGGGGCGTATTCATAGGTCGGGTAAAGGATGTCGCTGGAGAAGGCGATGAAGGCAAAGACCGGTGTCATGGCGATGACTACACCAGTAAGGTATAGCATCTGCGCTCCGTAGGAGATGCGCGGAAACTCGGTGGAGGGGCTAAGAATGGGCCACCAATAAAACAGCGCTGCACCGAAAAACATGACGTGTTCAGTGATGTGCACCCAGCGGTTTTGCAGCGCCCAATCGTAGAGCGCAGGCACGTGCCAGACCGAGTAAATGAGCGTGTAGATGAGGCCGCAGATCAACGGGTGTGAAAGAAAGCCAAAAACGGTCTTTAGTTCGGGACGGGCGGTGACCTTGGCCACTAGCCAACTCGGCAAGCCCAACAAGAACAGCACGGCGGCCACATACATGATCAACTGGTGTTGCACCATGTGCCCGCTGAGCAAAAACCGCTCGCCAATCTGGTCGAGCGGCGAGCCCACTGATAAATAAAAAACGGTTAACCCCAGGTAGAACTGAATGGCCTGTTTACGCGGGTAAAGCGCACCGGGGGCGATGCGATGACGCAAGGGGCCTGTTAAAAGGGCATAAAGCCAGCCGAGCAGGATAAGCCCGCCTATGAGGTGCGGTTCGTTGTGCCAGTGGGTCCAGTTGATCATGGTAAAATCAGCGTAAATCGTGATGTGGGTTCACCGCGTTCAGCGGCGACATCCTTCCCCAAAGAGGCTTTGTGGCAGCAGGAGCAATTCTATAATCAGTCGGTCTCTTGGCGCGGGGTTTTCACTGGGCGTTCTGTGCAAATTCGGGGGCACTTGGGGGCAAAATAGGCCGCTCCAAAGCCCCCATTCGTTTACCCTTAATCAGCCAGTTCGCCCTGCCCGCCACCTCTCGAATAAATCGGTTGGGGCGACTTTCTGAATCGACTAATCAAACCAACCAAAGCGTTATGCGCTCAGTACCGCAGCCATGCTCTACGCCAACCCCACCCCAGAATTAATTTTGGCCGCAGCTAAAACCCACCATGAGGACGCCTACTCGGCGATTTCCTCTGGGCTAATAGAAAACGTCACCGCGTTGGTGTCGGATTTATTCGCTGGTAAGCACCCCAATTACCAGAAGGCCGACCTGAGTTATCATAATTTCGACCACACCTTGCTTGCCACCCAGTGCTTTATTGATCTGGCCGCAGGTCGCATTAAAAATGGCGCACAGCCCACCTTCACCGGACGTCAGTTCGCCCTCGGCTTTACCGCTATTATGCTCCACGACTGCGGGTACCTAAAAGCCCGCTCCGATCAATCGGGCACGGGCGCCAAGTACACCTCCACACATGTGGAGCGCAGTTGCGCGATGGCCGCTTCATTTTTACCCGCCTTGGACTGCGATGAAGCCGAAATCGCTGGAGTGCTAAACGCCATCCGCTGCACCGGCCTGACTAGCAAGATTGAACTGTTGACCTTCCGAAACGACGTGGAGCGGATAACCGGTTGTATGGTCGCTACCGCAGATTATCTCGGGCAAATGGCCGATCCCGCCTACCCCGGCAAACTCAACGGCCTGTTTGCCGAATTTGAGGAATCCAACGATTTCAACAATGTCCCGACTGAGAAGCGCCTCTTTCATTCCGCTCAGGAGCTCATGGTCAAGACGCGCGGCTTTTGGACTTTTTTCGCTTTGCCTAAACTGGAGAAGGACTTCGAAGGGGTTTATCGACTGCTAGCGCAGCCCGACGGCCGAAACCCCTACGTGGAATCGGTGGATTTGAACCTGTCGGTAATCGACGCCGGAGTTTTACGGTAAGGGCGGCTGATCATCGTTCTAATGGCAGCCCACAACCCACTGCCTTTTATTTGCCATGCCCTTCGCTTATCACCGCACGGTTCACTTTCCCGATACTGACGCCGCCGGTGTGGTGTTTTTCGCCCGCTACCTGTCGATCTGCCATGAGGCTTACGAGGAATCATTGGCTGCGTTTGGTGTGCCGCTCGGCTCGTTTTTTGCCGATAATGGAGCCGTGATTCCGGTGTCCAAGAGCGAGGCAAGCTACTTGCGACCGCTCGTTTGCGGTGACCTCTTACGCATCGAAGTGGCGCCGCGCGCCCTGAGCGAGAACAGCTACGCAATCGACTACGTGATTTGGAAAAAGGGCGCCGTAGACAAACGCTCGGCGGTGGTTCGTACCGAACACGTCTGCATTTCCTCAAAAACCCGTGAACGCCTAGTCTTACCCGCCAACCTGCAGGCTTGGGTCGAAGCGGGCTGATTAACACATCAGCGTGTCACGCAATGACCGCGGAAAAAATCGCCGCCCCCCCCCCATTACGCACCGCCCCAAAGCTAATTCAGCCGATCAAGAGCCGGATATTAACTGGTGTGCGGGTGGCCAAGCGTGCGGTCGGTTACTTCTTGGGTTTGTTAACGGGAAGCAGCGACGACGCTTTTTTGCCGCGGGCTTTTTGGGCCTGTTTATTCAAGAAGCGCTCGCTGGCTTTGAGGTCTCGCGTGGTGGGAAGGTATTTTGATGCCATGCCCTCAAAACCGCCCAGTCTGGCGCCGCCATGCAACCACAATTTCCATGCCGAGATCGCCGAAGCGCGCATCCCGTTTAGCTTCGGCGCTCTTTGAATGGAAAAACGCCTAGAGGTGCGCCGGCGTGGTGCATTTCGGATTCTTCGTAATGGGTGCTTTATGCGCCGCATCACTGCGAATGGCCTTATGCCTAAAAGTGGAAGTGACACCCCACCTGTGCCGTGCGCCCAAAGGCTCGAGAACCTTTTGCGATTAGGTGGGCTCCTCCGGATGGCTTCGTGCTTTCCGATTTACGGCCTAGCACTCTCCCACCCGTTCCGGATCCCGTAGTTTATCAAAGGCAAAGAGCAGTTATTGAAAGCACCTCGAACACTGCAGGGTGTCACCGCCCAACGTAGGCGACCACTCTTGCCCGTCAACCGTCATCCCGTCCGTCCTCAAAATGGTGCCGCTTCCACCAGTTACTCCAATTCACTTTCATTATCAGCTGAATTGGCCTGAGGACGGCCAACGCTGCTACAGTTCTCGATCCCGTGTTGGCCGTCCCTAGCCCATATTTGGCTCAGCTTGATCTCGAATACGTATAATCGGAGCCTTGAATCCGCCCTGGAAGCAAACGGAATAGGGCAAAAATCCCCCTTGTCGCCCCCGCTGATTTCACCCTTGGTTGTTAGCTTAGTTTCACTGCTCAGCGCTTTTTCCAGCCACAAACTCATGTCATCCCCCGTCGAAAACGTCGTCATTGTCGGCACCGGTTGCGCCGGTCTCACCGCCGCCATCTACACCGCCCGCTCCAGCCTGAACCCGCTGGTCATCGAAGGGCCGTTGCCCGGCGGCCAGCTGACCACCACGAGCGAAGTGGAAAACTTCCCTGGGTTTCCGCACGGAGTGGACGGTTTTCAGCTCACCCAAAACATGCGCGAGCAGGCCACCCGTTTCGGCACGCGTTTCGAGCAGGCGCTGGTCAGCGCAGTCGATTTCACAGTTAACCCGCGCAAGCTCCTGCTTGAGGGCGGCCGCGTCGTGTTGGCCAAGTCCGTGATCATCGCCACCGGTGCCTCGCCGCGCATGACCGGCATTCCCGGCGAAAAAGAGCTCTACGGCGGCAAGGGTGTGACGACGTGCGCAACCTGTGATGGCGCGTTTTACCGCAACATGGAAGTGGCCGTGCTGGGTGGTGGCGACAGCGCTGCCGAGGAGGCGCTGTTCCTGACCCGTTTTGCCAGCAAAGTTTACCTCGTGCACCGCCGCGACAGCCTTCGCGCCTCCAAGATCATGGCCGAACGTGCCATCGCCCACCCCAAAATCCAGATGGTTTGGGACACCGTGCCGACTGAAGTTCTAGGTGTTGCCGAGGGCTCCGTGAGCGGACTGAAAGTAAAAAACATCAAGACCGGCGCCGAGTCGGTGTTGCCGGTCAAAGGCATCTTTGTGGCCATCGGTCACGTGCCGAACACCGGCCCGTTCACCCCGGCGATTGCGGTGGACGACGGCGGTTATTTTAAGCCCGCCGTCGGCTCGCAAGTGCAGACCAACGTGGCCGGTGTCTATGTTGCCGGCGACTGCTCCGACCACGTTTATCGCCAAGCGATCACCGCTGCAGGCATGGGCTGCCAAGCGGCGATCGAAGCCGAGCGCTGGTTGGCCGAGCACGGCGGTTGATCCCAACGCTACGTGGCGAGACCGAAGAAGGCACCTGGTTCGATCAGGCGATCGTCGAGCCACCAAGTATCACCGAAAGTCGCGATTAGGCAGTAATACCCATTACACAGCTATTCAGAACTTTTAACGCAAGGACGCTAAGGCGCGAAGTATGAGACAACTCGTTTTGAGCGAATGCTTTCTTTGCGCCTCTGCGACTTTGCGTTAAAGCCCCAGTTTGGCTGATAAAGAGTATAACCTTCGAATTAACGAATTGAGCGCTGAATCGGGTTTAACAGGAAAGACTTAATAATGTTATCCGAGTTCAGGCCATTTGTCTCGCGACGGGTTTGAAGCCGGAAGAAGAAATCCCTCCACACCATCCGAAAACCGCTGCTGCGGGTGGCCGGATTAGGTCTTAAAGAAGATACCCTTCAGGTTCATATCCAGCGCCTGCGGATTGGGCGAGTAACGCAACCCTTCCGCCTTGCTGATCACGCCAGCCTTTACCAACCGGTAAATGTCACGGTTGAAGGAGAAACTGGACGAGTCGGTGCCGCCCTCGAGCAGTCCTTGGATTTTCTCGAACTGGCCCTCGATGATCAGGCTGCGAATCACACTATCCGCACAGAGAATCTCGTTGGCCGGGACGCGCCCGCCACCTTCCATCGTCGGGATCAGCTTTTGGCAGATAAATCCGCGCAATGAACCGGCGACTTGGCGACGTGCTTGGATTTGCTGCTCCGGCGGGAAAAACTCAAAAAGTCGGGTGAGCGACTGGGCGACCGTAGCTGCGTGCATGGTGGAAAACACCAAGTGCCCAGTTTCCGCAGCCGAAATCGCGGTTTCAAACGTCTCCTTATCACGCATTTCACCGATGAGGATGATGTCGGGGTTTTGCCGAAGCACCGACTTGATCGCCAACTCGAAAGAAGGCACATCGAGGCCGATTTCGCGCTGCTGGAAAACCGACTTGTCGTCTTGGAAGGTGAACTCAATCGGGTCTTCCAGCGTGACGATGTGCTTGTCGAAGTTTTCGTTAATCCAGCCGAGCATGGCCGCCATGGTGGAGCTCTTACCCGAACCAGTCGCCCCACAAACCAAAACAATGCCGTCTTTGGCCTTGGCCATGTTGAGCAACGGTTCCGGATTAAGGCTTAAATTGGCAAACGTCGGCACGCGGTTTTTAATGTGACGCATGACGATGCTGGGAGTTCCTCGCTGATGAAACCCGTTCACACGGAACCGACCTACGTCAGGTGCCGCGTAGGCGAAGTCCACCTGGCCCTCGTTTTCCCACTGCGACTTGAATACTTTGGGCACGTGAGTATCCACAAACTCAGTAACCTCCGCACCGGAAATCGGATCCATATCGACTGGTTTTAGACGGCCCGACACCCGCACATAGGCGGATTTGTCCGATTTAATGACAACATCGCTCGCGCCGCTTTCGACCGCCAATTTCAGTAACTCGTTAAAAATATCCGTGGTTTGCGACATGGGGGTAAGAACAATGAAAAACGTTGCGGATTTGCTAAAGTGAGGTGCTCTGCTGTGCAAGTTATCTTCCGTAAAACAGCCATGAAACTCCGCCCTCTTACCGGTACGATCACAGCCCTTGTGACACCATTTAAGCCCGACCAATCCGTCGCCTATGACGAGCTGCGCAAGCTGGTGGAGTTTCAGATAAAATCAGGCATTAACGGACTTGTTCCTGTCGGCACCACCGGCGAATCGCCCACCCTTTCCCACGAGGAACACCTCGAAGTCATCCGCGCTGTGATTGAAACCACGCGAGGACGCGTTCCCGTCATCGCCGGCACCGGCTCCAATTCGACCAAGGAGGCCGTTGAGCTCACCACCCTCGCCACCGAGGCCGGTTCAGATGCCGTCCTGGTTGTCGCGCCTTACTACAACAAGCCGTCGCAGGAGGGCGTTTACCGCTATTTCGCGGCGGTCGCCGAGGCCACCGACAAACCGATCATTCTTTATTCAATTCCGGGTCGCTGCGGCATTGAGATTGGAGTGCCCGTCATCGAGCGCCTTCGTGCCAAATACCCGCACGTGCGCTTCATCAAGGAGGCCGGCGGTTCGGTCGATCGCGTTGACCAAATCAAACACGCGCTTGGCAAGGACATGACCGTGCTCAGCGGCGACGACAGCCTCACGCTTCCCTTCATGGCCGTCGGCGCCGAGGGCGTCATCAGCGTCGCCTCCAATCTGTTCCCCAAGCAGGTCGTTCAACTGGTCAACGCCTGCCTGGATCAAGATCTCGCCAAGGCCACCAAGCTCCACCGCAAGCTTTACCCCGTGTTCAAAACCTTGTTCATCGAACCGAATCCGGTGCCGGTTAAATTCGCCCTCGCGCGTGCCGGTATCATCCACTCCGACCTCGTGCGCCCCCCGCTCACCGAGCTCACCAAGCCAAGCGAGCAGACACTCCTGGCTGTACTCAAAACCTTTGGTAAATAAACACCATGCCTCTGCGTATCGCTCTCATCGGGGCAAAGGGCCGTATGGGCCAAGCCATTACCGCCGCAGCCCAAGAATCAGGTGCCATCATCGCCGCCGCACTGGATTCCGGTGACGACCTGGCTGCCGGCATCGCTCAGGCCGATGTCATTATCGACTTCAGCTCGCACCACATCACCGCGGAGGTGATTCGCCTCGCCCAGGTGGCCGGCAAGCCGCTGGTCATCGGCACCACCGGCCATGCCGCCGATGCGAAAAAGCTGCTGCTCGCCCAGGCCGCCCAGATCCCCACGGTCTGGTCGGGCAACTATTCGGTTGGGGTAAACCTGCTCTTCGCCCTCACCCGCCGTGCCGCCTCGGTGCTCGGCTCGGACTACGATTGCGAAGTCGTGGAAATGCACCACCGCTTCAAAAAGGACGCGCCGAGCGGCACCGCCGCGCGCCTGCTCGAAATCATTTTGGAAGAGCGCAAGCTCACGGCCGAGGCCCTGCGCCACGGCCGTGAAGGCATCACCGGCGAACGCACCGCCACGGAGGTCGGCATCCATGCATTGCGCGGTGGTGACGTGGTCGGCGACCACACCGTGATGTTTGCTGCACTCGGCGAACGCATCGAGCTGACGCACAAGGCCTCCGACCGCGGTATTTTCGCCCGTGGCTCGATCCGCGCCGCCCTTTGGCTGATCGACCGCCCCGCCGGAGTTTACGATATGCAGGACGTGCTCGGGCTGCGCTAAGCCCCGTCCCAGTTACGGCCTCTTTTCCCATGATCACCTCCATCCACGGCCTGCTCACGGCGGCAACACCCCTGCACGCCATTATCGAGCTCAACGGGTTCGGCTACGAGGTGAACATCCCCGTGACCACGGCGGAAAAACTCCCCGTCACCGGCTCGACGGTGAAACTGCATACCCACGTGATTTACCGTGAGGATGCGCAGACGCTCTATGGTTTTGCGACCCCAGCTGAGCGCGATTTTTTCCGCCTGATGATCGAGCATGTGACCGGCGTAGGCCCCAAGATGGCACTGACCATCATGAGTAAGCTTTCACTTCCCTCACTGCAGAGCGCGATCGGCAGCGGTGACATCGCGACCTTGGCCAAATGCCCCGGAATCGGCAAAAAAACGGCCGAACGCCTGGTGATTGAATTGCGTGCCAAGGTGGGCGTCACCGGCTCAGCCGAAACCGTACTTTCGGCCAGTGGTACCGGCAGCGAGGAGCCGGCAGCAAAGGCCGACACCAAGATGCGTGACGCGGTGCTTGCGCTCGGTGCACTTGGCTACAAGACCGCCGACGCCGATGAAGCCATCCGGCGCGCAATGCTGGCTTTGGGGCCGAAGGCGACGACTGAACAGTTGATCAAGAAAGCGCTAAGCGCGTAAGGGGCAGCCGTGTTCACGATCAGCTGAATTGGCCGAGGACGGCCAACCCTAAAACGGGCTGTTTGTGTTGGCCATCCCTGGCCAAAATCCACGATACGCTAAATACGAACGCTATTTAGAATAAGGCCCAAGCGAATGGATCAGTGACCGCTTTTTGTGTCATTTCGTGTTTTTTGTGGCCAATGGGTTGAGGACGACGCTCACGCCAAACTGATTTAACCCCGCACCGAAAGATACTCGGCTTTAGTTGCCACCCTGCGCTTGACTCCACCTGCCTGCATCCGGCAGGGTCACCCACTCACCTAAAAAAACTATGGGCCAACAATCCAACAAACACATCAAGAAGAAGCGCCGCATTGCCTACCACAAACGCAAAAAGGAGGCCGCCGCTGCCGCCAAGAAGCCCGCCGCCAAGTCCAAGAAGTAAGTCGGCTTCGCTTCTGACAAAAATTTAAAACCGCAGTTTAACCACTGCGGTTTTTCTTTGCCCAAATGCCAACCTCCGCCACCACACCAGTGACTGAAACCGGTTGCCTGTATCCGGCCTTTAAAGAGTGGCAGGTGATCGTCGACGCACTGGCGACTGGCGATCAATCGCTGCTGTTGCGCAAGGGCGGTATAGCGGAGGGGCGCGGCGGCTTTGACCCGGAACGAGCCGAGCGCTTTTGGCTATTCCCGACGCAGTTTCACGCCCAACGCGAAAAGACCAAACCCGCGCTAGCCCAGCGGCTGAATGCCGCGCCAGGCGAACCACTCGCTACGCAGGTTACGCTCACCGCGTACGCTGAGGTGATACATCGCCAGTTTTTGTCTGATTGGTCAGCCATCGCAGCGCTGGACCCGTTTCATGGCTGGACGGAAGCCACCGTTCGCGAAAAGTACGATTGGGGCCAGCCGCCGGGGCTGCATGCCTTGGTCGTGCAGGTTCACCGCCTAAAAAACCCCATTACGCTAGAACGGACGCCGGCGATGAACGGATGCAAGTCATGGATAGGCTTGGCCGAAGGATTTGAATCCCACTCCAGCGTCCCAGTTGTGCCAAAACGTATACTCGCGGAACTGCTGGAAGCACTGGGGCGTTGACGTAACAAGGACACAAAAAAGGCCGACCCTTGGCAGGATCGGCCTTTAGGAGCGAATAATTGGCGATTATTGCGCAGGGCTGACGATCGTGATGTCGACCGAGTTCTGCTTTGTCGTAACGACGACCTTCTTGTCTTCTGAATCAGCCGATGCTTTGGCCTGGTTGATCGCTTCGTCGCTAACCTTACTTTGGGCTTCACCGACGATCTTATCGACCTCCCCTGCATTGAATTTATCGGCTAACAATAGTTTAACTGTGGCCAAACGACCTTGTTCAGCAGGGTTCAGTTTGGCGATAATCGCGACAAGCATGATCAGTGTTCTCGCTTCGCGCTTCGTGAAATTAGCCGCGTTAACGGGTTTCGGGGAAGCGACACCTTTGGCGTCCGTAAAGAGAACTTCGCCCGTTGCGGTGTTAACGGTCATTACGCCGCCTCTGAACGAGGTGCTATAGGTTGTCCCACGGGCAGCAGCGACACCCTTGGGGGTGCGCACGCCGTAGTTGTTGATCTTACGCTTGGCTGGATCGAGCACCGAAACAGTGGAACCTTCCTTCAATTCGATTTCCGCAGTGCGAACGCCTTCGGCGCTCACGCTGTGCTTACCGATGACAACGCTGCTTGATTCACTGACCCCCGTGGAAATACCAGCGAAGGATTCAACCAAGGCGCTACCATCGGGACCGGTGGTCACGACGGAACCTTCGGGGAGGCTGTCACCCAAAATGACGGGGACGGCAGCGGTCGCGCCGGGGAGCGTCACCATCACTTCACCGGAAAAAAACGAAATGAATGCTCCTGCAGGAGGAGCCTTAGGTGCTGAAGCCTGCTGGGCGGACGCCACAAGGGCACCCACAGCAGCTGCGATAATGGTGAGCGTAAGACGTATGGATTTCATGGATTAATTAATAAATATGCAGAAAAAAAAGCTCCTGGTTACTTTTGTAACCCGAACAAACCCCACAAAATTATTTTTTTGAGCATTATGTCGAGCCCGTTTTCACCGATGAAATGCAAAACATTGCACTGCTGCCGTCGACTAGTCCACTGCATGTCACGCATATACTAAGGCCATAGTGAGGTTAGCCATTATTACTAACGGACAATAATTCGCGGTCCACTTATTGCCCCAGGGTGTACCGTTTTTGGCTAACGCAGCCATTTTAGTGCTGCCTAAAAGCACTTTTGGTAATTACGGCACTCAACTCACGTTCCTTGTTCCGGTCGTTTAACAATTCGCCCCCAAACGGCGTTTTTACTTCCGCCGCTGATAGGGAGTGGGCAGCTTCACCGCCCCAACGACATGCTGCGCCTCCTGTTACCGCCCAATCTCGCCGCTGCCGCCCCCCGCGACGCCATCGCGGTTAAAATCGAAATCGTCGCTTCTGCCGCGCCCAACCGCGCGGAATTCCCCGCCCTGGCGATTCTCAAACGCCTGTGCGGTGGCGTCGCCACGCCCCCACCCTTCGTGCAACTCACGCGCGCCCAGTTGCGCGAACTCATCGCAGCTCTGCGCGGGCAACCCGTTTTCAGCTTCGTCAATGCCCCCACCGTTGCCCTCCTCTGG
>JBILJE010000324.1:0-3348 GCA_044377395.1 Rariglobus sp.
AATCACCAGATAATCAAAACGGCCGTCCTTGGCCAGTCGGGCGACTTCAATGAGCAGGTCTTCGCGTAGGGTGCAGCAGATGCAGCCGTTAGACAGTTCGACGATTTTTTCGCCAATCTGTGAAACGACGGCGGCACCCTGGCCTACCAAGGCCGCGTCAATGTTAACCTCGGCCATGTCGTTCACGATCAGCGCAACCCGGAGTCCTTCGCGATTGGCGAGGATGTTTTTAAGCACCGTGGTTTTACCTGCACCCAAAAAACCGGAGAGCACCGTCACAGGAAGGCGCCGGTCGATTTTTTCGATATTAATGATGTCGGAGGCGTAGGTCGTATTCATGGTGTGAGAGTTGGGTCGATTAGTTGGGGGGGGGCTTCTGCTGCTGAGCGTTACGGAAAAGTGAGTGCCCTGTTACGGTGGGTTCGGTTCAGCGAAGGAGCCGCTTGCAGGCAGATTAGCAAAGTCGTCAAGGGGGGGCGTCGCACCCCCTTGACGACTTTGCTAGGATGCACGTTCGCCAACCATGAAATCCCCCTTTTCCACTCGCGCGTCGGTTGATCCAGAGTCGTTGGCAATGCTCGCTACCCTACGTGCAAGAAGCACGCAGGCGTTGTGTCGGCCGATGTCTTTGGCCGTGTCTACGCTACCGGACCAAGGGGAATTACTGCAGTTGCTCCTGCGCTGTAGTACGGTTGCGGAAGTTCATCTTTTAGCCGGGGCGTTCGGTTTGCGAGCGGGCGAGGCGGGCGGGCGTGTGCTGGTGGTGAATCAACGCGGAGTCGTCGCCGCCCAGGCCTGGCTTTTTGATTGAGCCGACGACGATCCCGGACAGCTGCACTACTATTTAAGCTCATCCCATTTATTTTTTAATATCCATGAATCCCCTACAAGAAATCCGTCATTCCGCCGCGCATGTGCTAGGTGCAGCCGTGCTGCGCCTTTATCCCAAGGCGCTGCTCGATATTGGGCCACCGACGGAGAGCGGTTTTTATTACGACTTTGGTGGCGAGCAGCGTTTTACCGCTGACGACTTGGCCGCGATCGAAGCTGAGATGCTTCGTATCATTGCTGAGAACCAGGTTTTTGTGCGTCGCGAGGTGACACGCGCCGAGGCCCAGGAGTTTTTCAACACACGCGGTCAGGCGTATAAATTAAGTCGGCTTAACGACATTCCGGAGGGTGAAGCCGTTTCACTGTACACCAATGGAGACTTCACCGACCTGTGTGCAGGAACGCACGTTTCCAGCACAGGTGAAATCGGCGCGTTCAAACTGCTTTCGCTCGCTGGCGCCTATCACCGGGGCGACGAAAAGCAGGCGCAACTACAGCGCATCTACGGCACGGCGTTTGCGACGCGAGCCGAGCTGGAAGCGCACTTGGTGATGCTCGCGGAGGCCACGCGCCGCGACCATCGCAAACTCGGGCAACAGCTCAAACTCTTCCGCGTGGACGCCGCTATTGGCAGCGGCCTGCCCTTGTTGCTGCCTAAGGGTGCGGTCATTCGCACCGAGTTGGAAAAGCTCATTTCGGCCAAGCTCGTCGATTACGGTTATGAGCGGCTCTACTCGCCGCACATCGGGTCCATCGACCTTTATAAAACATCCGGCCACTACCCCTACTACGCAGAGAGCATGTATGCGCCCATCCGCATTGAGGAGCGGGAGTTTTTGCTCAAGCCGATGAACTGCCCGATGCACCTGATGGCCTACACCGCGGAGCAGCGCAGTTACCGCGACCTGCCGCAACGCTACGCCGAGTTCGGTACCGTTTATCGCCAGGAACAATCCGGCGAACTCAACGGGCTGGTGCGTGTGCGCGGCTTCACGCAAGACGACGGCCACATCCTCTGCACGCCTGCGCAACTCCAGGACGAATTTAAAGCATGCCTGCGCCTTGTGCAGGAGGTGATGGCAATCTTTGGCTTAAAAACCCGTTGCCGCGTGTCGTTACGCGATCCGGATAACACGCATAAATACGCGGGCGGTGACGCGCTTTGGGCGCCCGCCGAAGCGTGCATCCGCGAGGTCGTCGCGGAGTTGAGGCTGGCGCACACGGTCGGGCTAGGCGAAGCCGCGTTTTACGGCCCCAAGCTCGATTTTATGGCGCTCGATGCGCTCGGGCGCTCGTGGCAACTGGGGACAATTCAAGTGGACTTCAGCCTGCCGGAACGCTTCGAGCTTGAATACGTCGGCTCCGATGGCCTTCGCCACCGCCCGGTGATGATTCACCGCGCTGTCTTTGGTTCGATCGAGCGCTTCATGGGGCTGCTGATCGAGCACTTTGCGGGCGATTTTCCGCTATGGCTCGCGCCCGAACAGATTCGTTTTCTGCCTATCACGGACGAGCAGGCGGAGTGTGCCCGCCTGCTCGCCACGCGTGCGCGCCGCGCCGGGTTGCGCGCCACGGTGGACAACGGCAGCGAGCGCATTGGTGGCAAGATCCGCGTCGCCCAGGGCGATAAGGTTCCGTTGCTCGTGGTGGTCGGCAAACGCGAGGCCGAGGCCGGGCAAGTCTCGGTGCGTTCACGCCGTCAAGGCGATGAAGGCGTGATGAGCGTGGAGGCGTTTTTTGCCCGGGTCGCCAGCGAGCTGGCGGAAAAGGATAATACCACAGCGGCCAGCGTTTCCGTCCCTGCGCATATCGGCAATCCCTTAACTTCAAGTTGAATTCGCAGCGGGCAGGGAACTGCGCGAGTCTGCCAGCGGTTATGAACTTCAGCCGGCTTGCGCCACACCACAATGAGCTTAGAGACCAAACAGATCGCCCTTCAGAACGCATTTGCCGAATTACCCGACGACGAAGAACGGTTGCGCCAACTCATCCAGTGGGGCCGGCGCGTCCCCGCGCTCTCGGCACACGAGAAAACCAGCCAGCGACTGCTGCCTGGTTGTATTTCAAGTCTGTGGTTACTTCCTGATTTTGCCGAGGGAGTGTGCCGCTTCCGCTTCGATGCGGATGCACAGATCGTTCGCGGTGTAGCCGCGCTGGTATGCGGATTTTATGACGGGGAAACCCCCGAGGCGATTGTTGCGTGTCCGCCTGATGTTTTGGAGCAGCTGGGTGTCCGCCAACTGCTCACATCCAACCGCAGTAACAGCCTTTCGACCCTGTCCCATCGCATCCGCGCCTTTGCCCAACTCCAGCTTAAGCCCCTATGACGGCTGTAACTGCTGGAATCGGCCCTGGTTCGGTGGTTGTTCTTAGCCAATCGGGGCAAACTTAGGGACTGTCAGTAAATAACCGTATCGATTTTAGATATTGGTTTCGGCAGGATGGTGTAATTCCACTCTCCATGAAAAGGGTCGGTAACGAGGTGCAGTGAGTCCATTTCCTGGTCGCTAATTTTGG
>JBILJE010000409.1:0-3333 GCA_044377395.1 Rariglobus sp.
AGGCTGGGACCACCAAATCGACAGCGAGCCCGGCATGAATTTCGTGTACGAGCGCAAGTACCGCTTCGCCACCCGCAACGCCCGCACCGGTTGGGGCGCGGACGTGATTCCCCACGCCGGCCTGAGTTTGGGCAACGTCTTCACCTACGCCAACGCCGGCTTTGAAGTGCGCGGCGGCTGGTGTCTGCCGGCGGATTTTGGCAGCAACCTGATCCGCCCCTCCGGTGATTCCAACGGCCCGCGCCGTGCCCCGTTTAACATCCTGGTGTTTGCCGCCACCGATGGCCGGGCTGTGGCCCGCGACATCACCCTCGACGGCAACACCTTTAGCGACAGCCCCTCGGTCGACAAAAAACCCTTCGTGGCCGACCTCTATGCCGGCGCCGGCCTCGGCACCACACACTGGCAGTTAACCTACGCCCAAGCCTTCCGCACCCGAGAATTTCGAGGCCAGGACCACAACTCCATCTTCGGCTCCTTCAGCCTCACTTTCTTCTATTAAATTTCTTCACGCATGGACACAACACCCCCAGCTGCATTCGAGGCCATCATAACCGCCATTTGCCAAACCCTCACCGCAGAGGCGGTAGCGACACCATTTAAAGAATCAAAAGCCTTCGAACAAAGAGTGCGTTCACTCCTCAAAATTCGCCTGGTAGGCACCGGCTTTGAAGTGGACCTTTCACCCAAAGACCAATCATTCCCTGACATCGTGCTGGGCGTTTACGGCATCGAGGTGAAATTTACCGCCAACGACACGTGGCGCAGCATCGCCAACAGTGTTTCCGAAGGTTCACGTGATCGCGGCGTTGAACACATATATCTGCTGTTCGGGAAAATGGGCGGCACGCCGGAGGTAAAATGGGCCGCCTATGAACAATGCGTAATTCATGTAAGAACCAGCCATGTCCCTCGCTTCGAGGTGGAAATCCCCTCCGATGGCGCCGCCAAGCCATCACTCTTTACTCAACTCGGTATCCCTTACTCTCAGTTTCATCGCCTGCCCATGGAGGAAAAGATGAAGCACATCCGAAACTACGCCCGAAAACGCCTCAAAAAAGGCGAACACCTTTGGTGGGTCGAAGACCAAGACGAGCCCGCGCACTCCCTTGACCTGCATTTACGCATCTACACCAAACTCAGCTCTGCGGAAAAAATCCAATACCGGGCCGAAGGCGTGCTACTCTGCCCCGAAGTCCTCCGAGGCTCACGCTCGCCAGGAAAATACGACAATGTCGTCAGCTATCTGCTCACGTATCGCGGTGTTCTCTGCCACCAAGCGAGGGATCTGTTTTCTGCCGGAAGCGTCGCCACGCCCAGCGGTAAAAAAGCCAATCCAGGCGCAATCTATGCCCAACTTGCTCTCAAAAACATCGAGTCCGAGATCAAGCAAGCCGCAGATACCCTCGAAGACCGTTTGTTTCTCGAATACTGGGGCGCGATTGTCCCCAAAAAAGACCGCATCAAAGAATGGCTCCGCCGCGCCGACCAAGAAGCCGTAGGCTGGAAACCTTCGGCGTATCTTTTCCAATAAACCTAAGCCAAAACAGCCGATACCGCCCTCGCGATGTGCCAAGCAAACACCGGCGGCACGGCATTACCCACCTGCCTCTCAATTTCACGAATCCCCGCAGTGAAAATATAATTGTCGGGAAAGCTCTGCACTCGCGCCGCCTCACGCATAGACATCCTTCGAGGCAGCCGATAGTGAAACTGTATGTTCCCATGACATTCCGCGCGCATGGTATGCGCAGGCCGGTCGGCTACTAAATGCCGCCCCCCCTGCTCCGCGCTTTTTTTCGCGTAGCTCCAAATGTGGTTGGTATGCGGACTCCAATCCTTGGACTCCAAATCCACCAACGCCTGCTTGGCCGTAATCCACTTGTCCTTGGTCATCACCGGTGCAGGCGGTACGAACTCCCGCTCTCCGGCGGCCACTCCCACTATAATCACACGCTCCCGCGTCTGGGCCACGCCATAATCAGCGGTATTGTAGAGTTTATAGGTTATCCGGTAGCCCAGTTCCCTGAAATCAGAAACCACTTGGTTTAAAGACGCCTCATTGTCGTGGGTGAGAAGATTTTTAACGTTTTCAGCCACAAATACGCGGGGCTTTATCCGTTTAACCGCCTCCACCATAGCCCGATAGAGACCACTGCGCTTACCGTTCACTCCGCGCTGCTTCCCGTTAATTGATATATCCTGACAAGGAAAACCGCCCACAATCACATCGGCCTTCTCGGGCATTGAAGCCATGTTCTCCCAAATATCCCCACAATGTATCTCCAATCCAAGATTACGCTCATACGTCGAGCACGCCGCTTCGTTAAAGTCATTTGACCAAACAATATCAAAAGGCAGTCGCTCATACTTTTTACCCAACACGCTGAACCCGCCCATAAACCCCAAATCCATGCCTCCGCAACCGGAGAACATTGAAACCACCTGATGGCGCTTAAGTTCTTGATGATCAATACTTAAGCTTGCATTTATATACCCCTGTTCCGGCAAAGCTCCTTGTGCCCCACCGTCATCCACCAATGTTTGGGTAGCCTCTAAAAACCAACCCTTAAGCGTCCGCCCCGAAGCCGCTAAGCTGCTGTAAATTTTACGTTTCTGCATCGGATCAATGTCCAACACAATTCGTCCTGATTCTCCACGTGACATGCGCAAACATGTCACCTATGTTACATATATGCGCAATTTTAATTTTTAACTTTAAATATAAGTCATTAAATTAGAACAAAGTATAATGATTTAATTCTTACGGCAAAAACAAATTAACGCGCCAAAATGCGCATTATTACCTCAGGGGGGTGGCTAAAAACACAAAATCAGCCCATGGATTCCCGTAAAATGCCTGATAACATACGCATATAGGCTCATTTTGTTTGGCTCAAACTTCGTTCACACTCTCTACTCTCACACCTTAAACCATGTCCCTCGCAGATGCCTACTTCGCCACCGCCACCTCCATGCTCGCCTCAGCCCGCGAGAAAAACATGCCGGTTATCCGCGCCGTCGCCCCGCTCATCGGGGCCTCCATCGCCGCCGGCGGGGTTTTACACACCTTTGGCAGCGGGCACTCCGAACTGATCGGCCGCGAGATCATCGGGCGCGCCGGCGGCCTCATGCCCGTCACCGGCATGATCGACCCGGGCTATGGGTTTTCGGAGAACGTGGTCGGCTACGGCTCGCGGCTAGCGGAGCGTTACGACAACCACTACCAACTGCTCGCCGGCGAAACCATCGTCGTTATCTCCAACTCGGGCAAAAACGCCTCGCCCATCGAGGTCGCCCTTTACGCCAAAAAGAAGGGCCTGCACGTCATCG
>JBILJE010000325.1:0-3319 GCA_044377395.1 Rariglobus sp.
AAGCGGAAAACCGCCAGCCCGGCGATCAGCCCCAGGCTGCGGCGCACCCACGAGGCGTCCGCGGGAAGTGCGGCGGGGTGGGGCGGGGTGGAAAACGGGGCGGCGGGGAGCATGACGATAAAAACGGCCACCGTCGCAGCCGCTCCACCCCCGCTCAACCCGAAAATTAGATTGCCTCCCTTAGTCGATCCCTCGGTTGATGGGGCTTTAGCCGTGACCCACCTGTCCATCATCATCCCTTTCTATAACGAGGACGAAAACGTCGAGCCGCTCCTGCGCGAGGTCCTCGCCGCCTGTCCCGACGCCGAGATCATCGCCGTGGACGACGGTTCGCGTGACGCCACCTTGGCCCGCATCAAGGGCGTTCCCGGGGTCACCGCGCTGGCCCTGCCGGTCAACCTCGGCCAAAGCGCCGCGCTCTACGCCGGCCTGTCCCACGCCACGGGCAAGGTCTGCGTCATGCTCGACGGCGACGGCCAGAACGACCCCGCCGACATCCCCACGCTGGTCGCCGCGATGGACGGCGTCGACTTTGCCTGCGGTTACCGCCTCACCCGCCAGGATAGTTTTAACCGCCGCGTCGCTTCGCGTTTTGCCAACAACATCCGCCGCTTCTTCCTCAAGGATCAGGTGCGTGACACCGGTTGTTCGCTCAAGGCCATGCGCCGTGACCATGTCGGTTACCTGATCCCGTTCAACGGACTGCACCGCTACATCCCCGCGCTGCTGCTCAACGCCGGGCTGACCCTGGTCGAGGTGCCGGTTAACCACCGCCCGCGCACCCGCGGCGTATCCAAATACACGATCGGCGGACGCGCGCTGCGCGGCCTGCGCGACCTTTTCGGGGTGAGCTGGGTCATGGCCCGCCAAATCCGTTACCCGGCCGGCGTGTTGCCCGGCTCCGGCCCCCGCTAAGGAGTGGCCGTTTTTGATGACGTAGCGCGGGCTTTCAGCCGTTTTTTTATTTCCTAAAAGTAGCGCAGACTTCCAGTCTGCCTTCCCGCTCGGAGCAGACTGGAAGTCTGCGCTACGTTTTACGGCAACGAGCCACCTATTAATCAACGAGTCTATTTTATGAACGAAGTTCTGTTTAACCTCTCGCTGGGTGGCATCAACGTGGTCGTCACCGCGTGGAAGATCGTCGGCTACCTGGGCACGCTCATGTTTGCGGGGCGCTGGGTGGTGCAGTTTATCGCCACACGAGCCGCCGGTCGCCCCGTCATGCCGCGCGCCTTTTGGTACATGAGCGTGGTCGGCAGCGTCATGTTGCTGTGTTATTTCACGATGGGTAAAAGCGATTCGGTCGGCGTGTTGTCCAATTTGTTCCCGGCGTTCACCGGAGCGTACAACCTGTGGATGGACATGAAAATGCGCCGCAACCCCGAGCTGCATCCTGCCGCCAAACTCTAAGCGAGATGGGTGATTCAAAGACAACGTGGTGGCGGGTGCTTGGCAACTGGTACGGCGAGGCGGGCCGGAGCGTGTGCCGCCGAGGCTGGCCGATTGGTGCGGGCGCGGTCTGCGTGCTGGCACTGGCCGCCGGGCTGGCGCTGAGCGGCACCGATCGGGCGATTGCCGACGGGATAACGGCGGACCGGCCCGAGGGCATGATCGCGTTTGCCAAAAGCGCCTCGAAATGGGGCGAGCTGCATCTGGCCCCGTTCGTGGCTCTGCTGGTGCTGGGCGGGTTGGGCTTGTGGGCCGGCCGCTCGCTCTGGCTGTTCGCGGCCATCGCCGGGCTACTGGGCGGGACCACCGCCGGGCTAATCGCGCTCTTTTTTAAGGCGGTGCTGGGCCGGCCCCGTCCAAGCATGAATGCGGTCGATGAACTCACCTGGTTTGCGCGCGCCTCCGGGTTTCAAAGTTTCCCCTCCGGGCACGCCACCCACTGTTTCGGGGTGGCCGTGGCGGTGCTCGTGCTGGCACCGCGCTGGGGTGCTGGCTTTGTGGTGGCGGCGGGGTTGGTCGCCTGGTCACGGATGTATGTGGGCAGCCATTACCTGAGCGACGTGCTTGCCGGTGCCGCGCTGGGCACGCTGGTCGGCGCTGTTCTGGCGCTGGCGATTCGCCGCTGGCTGGAAAACCGCGCGACGGAACCAGCGAAGTTAACGGCCTAGATTGATTGATGCGATGAACTCCGAAGCCGCTAAAGCGTGGAAATGGGATCGGTTCGCCCCGTGGTTGCTGGTGCTGCTGGTGCTGGCGGTGTACCTGCCCGGCACCGCGCAATTGCCGCTGGTGGACCGCGACGAGCCGCGTTTTGCCACCGCCGCCCGCGAAATGTTGGAGCGCCGCGACTGGATCGTGCCGACCTTCAACGGCGATTACCGCTTCGACAAACCCGCGCTGGTTTACTGGCTCATGCACGCCGGTTACGCCACCGTCGGAATCAACGAACTGGGCGCGCGCCTGCCTGCGGTCGCCTGCATGATCGCGCTGGTGTTGTTGGTCTGGCAAACGGGGCGGCGCTGGTTTGGCCCACGGGCAGGCTTTGCCGCAGGGTTCATGCTGGCGACGAGCTTGCAGTTTTTTATCCATGGTCGGCTGGCGGTGGCGGATATGCCCATGGTGTTGGCGGTGGCGGTGGCCTGCGTGGCCCTGGCCGAGTTGCTGCTCGCACCGTCGCCGACGCTGGCGGGTGCAGCGGCTGCGAACGGGACTGCGAATGCTGCTACGGGTGCGGCGGCTGGCGCTGCGGGTGGCACGGCGCCGGCCGATTCGGTCACGCCGGGCTGGAGCCCGAGGCTTGCGTGGTGGTGCCTATGGGTGTCGATCGGGCTGGGTTTTTTGGGCAAAGGCCCGATTACCCTGGTGGTGCCGGCGCTGGCGTTGGTGCTGTGGCGCTGGGTGTTTTGGCGCAAACCGCTGCCTTGGGCGCGGCTGCAGGCGGGGCGCGGGCTGGTGTTGGCCACCGCCATCGTCGCCATTTGGGGAATACCGGCGTTGGTGGCGACGCACGGGCTGTTTTGGCAAAAAGGCATCGGCGAACACGTGGTGCAGCGCGGCTTTGAGAAACTCAACGGGCGCACCTACAACCCGTTCTTTTATCTGATGACCGCGCCCATGACCCTGTTCCCGTGGGTCGTGTTTGTCGGGGCGGCGTGGGTGGCGGCGCGGCGCGAGTGGGACGCCCGCCGGGCTTGGCTGGCGAGCTGGTTGCTGGCCCCGTATGTGATTTTCACGGCCTACGCGACCCAGTTGCCCCATTACGTGCTGCCGGGCTTCCCGGCGTTTTTCCTCCTGTTGGGCGCGGGCTTAACGCCGTCGGGCATGGCGGCACTGGCGCGTTGGGCGCGGGTGGCCATGGGAGTTTTTCTCG
>JBILJE010000079.1:0-11316 GCA_044377395.1 Rariglobus sp.
GGAAGTTCCGGTGAAGCTCAAGGTGTTGGTTGAACTCACAGCCGAAGAGTCGATCGTCGCCGTCAGACCGTTGGCATTGCCGATGGTGAAAAGGCGGTTGGTGGTCGCCACGTTGGCCGCGCTATGACGCAACGTGCCGCCACCGAAAACCAAATCCAGCGTCGAGTCAGCGCTGGCTCCCTGTCCTATGGAGCTGGCTGTGTTGACATTGGCGAACACCGACGCATCCCAAATGCCCCCTTCGAGAATCAACGCCCCGGTAAAAATTGAAGCGCCGCCGGACGACGTCAACGTGCCAGATCCGGTTTTCGTAAACCCCCCAGCCCCAGCAAACCGTCCTTGAGTGGATATGTTTCCACTGCCCCCGAAGGTGAGCCGGGACCCATTGGACGTGTTGATGTTGAATGACATGTCACTGACCAAGCTCAAGGTTCCAGAGCCATTGTTGATCCACGATTGATTGGCAGTCAGATTGAAAAAGATCTTTTTGTTATTGGCATTGGTCTCCGCGAACTGCACCGAACCAGCCCCAGAATTGATGGTGATACCACCCGCCCCCAGGGCAATGCCCCGAGTCGCAACATCGTCTGTGTAAACCCTCGTCGTGCCGGTGTTGTTAAAGACCAAGCCATTCACGGTGGTGCCCGAGGACAGCCGAGCAATCACGTCGCTGTTGAGGCCAATGGAGTTAAACGTCGCCAAATCGCCGCCCCCTGGGACCGTCGCGATCACTCCGGTGCCATCGGCATTGGCTGCCCAGTTGCCCACCGTGGCCCAGTTTCCGGTGCCGTTGAAATTCCAGTAGGCGCTGGTGGCGTGCGCGAGCGGGTTAAAGCCCAGGATCAGGCTGGCGGCGCAAACTCGTTGGCAGGCTAGGCGCAGCGGACTGGTGGGTTCTTGCCATCCATTCCTGAGAAAAACGCCACAACGGCGAATCCAGCGGAAGCCAAACACACTTGGCGCTGAAGATCGCGTTCGGAAAAGGGTTCTCATTGTTTGAGAAGGCGGAAATCAGCATGTGAGCGGGTTAGGGAGATAAGAGCGCGTGGATCTCATTGGGGGTAACCGTTGGGAGCCTTCGGGATTACGAAGCGATATCGGCACATCCTGGGAAAACTTTACCCAAAGACCCCTTCTTTAAGCGGAAAGGCGGGGAAAAGGGGGCTGGCCGGAATGGCACTTAGTTAGGCCGGGTAGCCCCAACGGGGCGTCTTACTCTAGCCTAGGGCAACGCCCTAGGCATCATAAGGTAACGCTAAAAGCCCTGAAGGGGCGGCCTAAGTCAGATACACCGATCAGCCCCCTTAATTAAGTGCCATTCGTGTCAGATCCGGAACCGGAATTTTAACGCAAAGTTCGCCAAGACCGCAAAGGACCGATCCTAGGCCCTACTCCTTAGCGTTCTTTGCGATCTTAGCGTTAAAACTCCGCATCAGTCAGACACCCGTCCACGTTCAGCTATTATCCGACACTCTAAATGTTACAGCCTACTACTATGGGCTTGAACCGACCGTGATAAAAACCTGCAACCGCAGTATCGGTTATGACCGACGACGGTCTCAGGTTTTAGCTCAGCCGCGTTTGCGGGCGAAAATCAAGCCCGGCGGCAGGCGATCACCGGCAAGGGCTTGAACCTCGGCGGATTCATCACGGGCAACCACCGTGCGCACCCGATCCAGTTGCGCGGCGGTTGCGCCCCACCGTTCGAGCAGAACGAGAGCTGCGGCTTGAACCTCGGCAGACGCATCAAGCGTGCGCTCACCTGTGCAGCGCACAGCTTGAGTCAGCGCGGCGCATGCAGCCAGGGCGTGCGAGCCGAATTTGAGGCCGCCAAAGGTGGCGATTAACTCGTCCAGGATTGCGGGCGGCAGCACGTCCGCCGGGTCACCTGAAAGCGAATACCGCGAACACAGCCGACCGAGGGACCAAAGCCAGGCTTCGAGTTGGCCCGGTGACGTGGCGGTGATGCGCGGCAACCGGGCAAGCAGGCGCCGGGTCAGGTCAAGCCGGGTGGCTTGCGGCAGACGCTCAAGAGTGGCACCGGCGCGTATCAGTTCGGCGGGCACCTCGGCGCCACGCAGCGGATTTTCCCAGCGCCGCCAAAGCGCCGCTTGACGAGTCGCATCGAGGCCGCCGGCAACCCGGCGCCACAGAATCCAGTCCTGGGCTTGAACGCGCGGATCACGGGGGAACGCCAGCCCGAGTTCACGCACACGCCACAGCTCGTTGAGGCGGGCGTCATCGTGAGGCCAACCGCAACCGGGGCGAAGGCAATAGCCAGCCAGGCTGAGCCAAACCGCCTCATGGTCAGGCGAGCGCTGCCGCCGCGTAAGGGTCGCGGCAAGCGCCGTCCAGAGACCGCGAAGCGTGGCGGGCGACCAGTCGGCGCGGGGTTGCCCAAGAACACGCTCCAGCTCGGGGATCAGGGAGCGCGGCGTGTTGACTTTTGCCGTAGCAACCGTGCCCGAAAAAACGGCCTCAATTGCCGCAAGCGCCGCTGGCAATGCGGAAGCAGGCGACTCGGAGTTACTCGGGGCGTCAGGTTGCGAAGCGCCGGACGCGGCTAGGGCCGGTGAAACGGAGGAACCCGCAAGAGTCGAGGACGGCTGTCTCAGCGGAAAGCGAAGGTCCCAGGCCTCGGGATAACCGGGGAGCGGATTAAGCGGCAGGCAACGCACGCGGAGCAGTCCGACGGCGTTGAGCGAGGCTTCGAGGGCCACGGGAAGCAGGCCGTTGGAGGGAAGCGGAACCCCGGGCGGAAGCTGTAAAATGGCCGAGAGTTCCGGCAGGGCGACAAAGTCGGCGCTGGCCGTGCGGACTTCACCGGCGACTTCGGCGGCCGAGCGGGCGGCGGAATAAAGGCGGAATGAAATTGGCTGGTTAACCCGCGCCAAAAGGCCGTCAGGCGAAACGCGTACCGGATGATCCAGCGGCGTACCGTGGGGCAGAATACACAGGAGCTGGGAGCTTAGAGCTGGGAGCTCGGAGCTCTTAGCTGTTGGCTGGGCGCTTGCCGCCCTGGTCGTGCCCGTTTCGATCCAGAAGGAGTGGGCGGCATGGCTGGCGATGAGCGGCGTGCCACGGCGCAGTTGCGCACCATACCACGCCGCCCCGAGCGCCACGGCTTGAGCTGGGCGCGGGTTATCAAGTTCAACGACGGGATGCCCCTGCCACTCGCTCAGCAGTCCAGTGATCCGTTCACGCAGGAATCCGGGCGCGAGGGTCCCGCCGTTGTAGAGCACGGCATCGACGTGATGCCCGCGCAAAAACGCGGCCAAATGACGCGTGATGGCGGAGTCTGCGGCGTAGGGCAGACCGAGTTCGCGCAGGCCGCTGGAGGGTTTTTGCGGGTTTGCGTCGACAGCGCAGGCGGGGAAAAAACCGTCGACAATGAGTTTTCGGACTTCCTGTGGGTCCAACGTGAGCGAGCGCGTGCCCCCCCAAAGTCCGCCGCCAGGAAGGACGATGCCAACAGTGTGCGGAGTGGTGTCGGCTGCATCGCGGGTGAGAATGGACTCTTTGGCGTCGCGGGCGGCGGCAACCAGCCCAGGCCAAGCACGGGCGTCCGGCGCCACGCCCAACGCGCGTTCAAGGTGATGGGCGAGCGCGGCATCAATGTTGTCCCCTCCCAGCAAAAGGTGCTCACCGACCGCGATGCGTTCGAGCTGAGGCAGCCCGGTCGCGTCATCGGGCCCGACGAGACGCGCAGTAAAAAGACTGAAATCGGAGGTGCCTCCACCGAGATCGCAAACCAGCAGGTTAAGCGAACGGGGCGCTGCTATTTGCTCGCCAGAGACGGCGGGCGTGAGGTCTTTCAGCCAACGATTGAGCCCTGCGGCGCCGCCGTGACGCGCGAGCCAATCGTAAAAAACGGCCTGCGGTTCTTCGAGTAGGCGCACGCAAGCGGGCAGGCCGGCTTCACGGGCAGCGGCGAGGGTGAGCTCTTGGGCATCGGGCGCAAATGAGGCCGGCACCGTCAGGATAACCGGGGGAGCGTTTTCGGCATCAGGATCAAGTGATGTCGAAAGCAGCGGACGGGCGCTGGCCCAGACTTGGCGCAGGAGCTGGGCAGAGGCGGACACCGGCGAAACCCGCTCGGTTTCCGCAACCTCAGTGCTGCCCCACGGGAGAATCAGGCGAGTGCGGTCGACGAGTCGGTGACTGAGCCAGGATTTTGCGGCGTGGGTCACGCGCCCCGGAGTGCGTGGGGCGGCGCGGCGTGCGAGGTAGCCACAAACGGGCGACGGGCCGAGCGTTGCCTGCTCGTCGGGCCTGGGGTGATACAGGAAGGACGGAAGCAGGTCGGCGAGGAGTGTTGAGCCTTCTTCGATCTGAGCGATCGGCACGATTTCCGGTGGCAAAACGGCGCCGTCGACCGTCGCGGCAACGGTGGCGAGGGCGCAGTTACTCGTGCCCAGATCGATGCCGATGCTCAGCGTGCAGGGCGGCACAGGCGCGACGATGGAGGAGGCGAGATCAGACACGGGCGAGCGCGGGCTCAAGCGGTGCGAACCTTGAACTCCAGCCGCCAGGTCCGATCGGTCTCGGCGTGGCGTAGGTGGAGTTCAAGTACGCCGAGTTCGTTCACCCGCGAAACCAGCCGCACGGGAATGACGTCACCCTCGGCGAGGCCTTTACCTGGGGGGAGCACGGTTTCGACGCGTGCGCTTTCCTCAAGATCACGCAGCGCATCGCCGACGAGCGTGCCGGTACGATCACCCGCGCGGGCGGTGCTGCTGAAGAGGCGGAATTCCACGGGTTCGCCGACGACCAGGCCGAACTCGCGTTCTGCGAGGGTGGCGCTGGTGCCTTCCTCCATTCCTTGGGGGGCAACGCAAAGGGCTTTGATCGCGGGCTTGAATCCGGGCACGGCAAGTACCGTGGATTCAAGGCCGACGTAGTAGGAACGGGCCGTGCCCGCGCGGATGCGCACGCCCGCTCCGGAGTTGAGCAATCGCCCGTAGGCTGCCGCACCGCGTGCAACCGCAAGGTCGTAGTCGGCTCCGGCGAGTTCTGCGGGAGCAGCGCCGAACCAACCCGAGAGCAAATCGAGGACGCGGCGGCGCATGGGTGAGGCCTTAAACACCCCGCCATTGAACAACACATGGGTCGGTCGCAGCAGGCCGTGAGCACGGGTGGCTAGTGCGTTGCCCACACGGGCCTGCAAGTCGGCGGAGGAGGCGACGTTTTGCTCGCTGCGTTGAAGGAAGCGGGCGAGGTGGCGGCTCAGCGCGGGATCGGCGGCGTAGTTGAGCCCCAATTCGCGCAAGCCACCCGCGCTGCGCCCGGCGGGGAAATCCGTGGGCGCGGTGAGCGGTAGAAAGCCGTCGAGTGCGATGGCTTCAAGCAAAGGGCGTTCGAGTCGGGTCGCAACGGTGTTGGCAAAAAGCCGGGCGCTGCGAGTGGGCACGGCCACGGGAACGCCGGGCAAAGCGGGGTCATTAAAGAGCGCTTCTTTGGCGTCACGCGCGGCCTGCACGAGGGCGAGAAACTGCCACTCGTCCACCGCTTGGCCGGCTTCTTCGAGTTGGGCGCGCAACGCATGGGCAAGGGCCAAATCGAGGTTGTCGCCGCCAAGTAGGATGTGTTCACCCACGCTGATGCGGTCGAGCGCCAAGGCACCGGCGGTTTCACCGACGGCGATCAGGCTGAAATCGGCCGTGCCGCCGCCGACATCGCAAACCAGCACGACGTCACCCGGGCGCACGTGGCGACGCCAGTCGGTGCCGGCCGTTTCCAGCCAGGCGTAAAACGCCGCGAGGGGTTCTTCGAGCAGGAGGGGTTCGGCAAAACCCGCGCGGCTGGCGGCGTCACGGGTGAGGTTGCGAGCCGCCTCGTCAAAGGAGGCCGGAACGGTGATCACCACGCGGGTGGCGGCCCAGTTGAGTTCGTCGGCGTGACTCACCGCCGCGCGCAGGTGGGTAAGAAAATGAGTGGTCGCGTCGAGAGGGGAAACTTTGGCGGCGGTCGGCACGGAGTCGGATTGCCAAGGCAGGATGGCCGCCGTGCGGTCGATGCGGGAGTTGCACAGCCAGGATTTGGCGGAAGTCACGAGCCGGTCCGGGGCGAGCGCGCCGCGACTGCGAGCAAAGCGGCCGACCACCGGAGCATCCTTACCTGCGGTCCAGGGCAGAGTGAACGAGCCGGCGACTTGTTCGTCGGGATGCGGCAAATACAGCGCGGAGGGCAGCAGTGGCAGCGACTCGATCGCGCCGGGGCCGGCAGCTTGGATGAGCGGAACAATACGCGCAGGCTCGGGGCCCGTGACGAGTGCTACAGCCGAGTTACTGGTGCCCAGGTCGATGCCGAGGGCGAGAGTGCAGACGGTGTCCATGGTGAAACAAAGAGGCGATGAAGCAGTTAAGCGAGTAAGCGAAGAATGGGCGCGAGTAAGTCGTTCGGGGCGGGAACCAGGGGGCTCAGCGAAGTTCGATTTCGGCGGGCGCGATGATGCCGGAGTGTGGTTTAGCCGCATCGCTGGAGTGAGGGAGTTTAACCGCACCGGTGTTGCGCCAACCGCGATGGAGGAGTTTGCCGGTAAACGGGGCTGCACCCGCGACGCGCCCCAGCAAACGGTGAGCCTCAGGGTCAAACCCGGGGGCGAGTGTGACCGTTGAACCTTCTTGGGCCGCTTGCAGGGGCTGCAGTGTGAAAGTGCTTTGCAGCGCTTCGCGGCACCCTGTGTGCACGACACGCGCGACGGCGGCGACCTGCGCGTCGGGAACAGTGCGGATGTCCTCCATCGCGAAGTCCAGCAGGCGGCCCTGTTCTTGGAGTTTGGCGAGCAAACGCAGCGCGCCTGCATCGGCGAGCATCACCGGATCAAGCGCTGGGGTGAGCTGAACTGGGGCCGGCACAGGGATCGGCGCGATGGGCGCTGGGATCGATACCGGAGGCGCGGGCACGGGAGTCGACTCGGGGGCCGCTGCGGTGCTCCGAAAGAAAATAGAGGCGAAGGCCAAGCCCGAGCTCGCGAGAGCTGCGTAAGCGGCGAAACGCACGGGCGGCTCGACGTTTAGCCAAAGCCAAATGCCCAGCCCGGCACTGAGCGCCGAAGCGGTGAGCGATAACACGGTGCTGACTTGGGACCCAGAGGAACGCGTGGACATACAGGGTCCAAGACAACGACCCCAGTGATAAAGTTCACTCCAAAAATAAACGAGTGGTGCGGAAGGGGTGAATTCCCAGCGGCAGATAGCGACGCCGCACGATTCAGTTCGGGCTGATGGAGCTTTTTCTTGGCAGACGCGGCGGTTCGTGGGTAACTGCGCCCTTTTAACGCCATGCTCACTTGCCGCAAAACTTACGCCGACATCCCTTTTGCCCACCGGCAGCACCGGCATGACGGTCACTGCGCGCTCATCCACGGGCACAACTGGGCCTTTACCCTCACCTTCGGCTGCACCGTCCCGGATGCGAACGGCTTCGTCGTGGATTTCGGCAAGCTCAAGTTTCTGCGCGAGTGGATCAATCTGAACTTGGACCACGCCTGTGTGTTCAACGCCGAAGACCCCCTGCGTGATACCCTGGTCGCCGCAGCCCCCGAGGCATGGAAAACCTACGTCGTTGAAAGCTGCTCGTGCGAGGGGCTCGCTCGCCACCTCCACGGCGTATTCGACGCGCTCGTGCGCCAGCATACCGGTGGGCGCGCGTTCGTCACCGCTGTCGAGGTGGTCGAGGACTCCAAAAACGCCGCGTCCTGGACCGTGACGACGTAATCGGCCTAACCGGTTGCGCCTGAAAACCAGCAGCACTTGCTGGAATTTAAGCCGTTTTGAGCGTAAAAACCAGGGGCTGGTGCCTCTCGTTTATCGCCAGCTTTAGCACAGGCATAATCGGTTAATCGTCGTCCTGAACAAGCGCAAGGCGGGTCGTTGCGCTGGGATGACCGACAGGCTGGCCCCCGAAAAGTCGGCACGAACGGGCTACGCACCCCATTGGGCTGGTGGGTGGCTTCGAGTATCAAAGCGGTTCGCCTGCGACGGCCTGTTCGCACCGTAGGCTCAACCCGCCCATGCCCCCCGCTTGCGAAACTGCTGACCGCCCCCCCCACTCCCTTGCGCGTGCCTGGCACCCCGGCCGCTCCCTCCCGCTGGATATGCTCCGCGGGTTCGCCATCCTCTTGGTGTTGGGTCGGCACGGCGTCATGGCCACCACCGACCTCGGCGCGCTCACGCCGTTCGCAAGCGCGTGGAAGACGATCGGCTGGGCGGGGGTTGACCTGTTTTTTGTCCTCAGCGGGTACCTAGTGAGCGGGCTCTTTTTTGCCGAATACCGGCACAGCGGACAGGTCAACGTGCGCCGCTTTATCATCCGCCGCGGGTTTAAAATTTGGCCACCCTACCTGGTTTACCTGGTGGTGGTCGCCCTTTGGCTGGGTTGGCGGCACCACGCGGGGAATCCGGCGGGAATCTGGGCCGACCTTTGGCCCAACTTTCTCCACGTCCAAAATTATTTTCACACGCCGCGCATCCACACCTGGAGTTTGGCGGTGGAGGAACACTTTTACCTGGGTCTGGCGCTGCTTTTTTTGTTAATGCTGCGCGTCGGCGGCCTGGCCGGATTCCTGCGTTGGCTACCGGTTTTGATCATGGGCGGAGTCATTACGGCCGCGGTTTTACGCCATGCCGCCTTCCTGAGCTTAGGAACGGCTCAGATGAACCTCTATGCGACCCACCTACGCTGGGACGGTCTGCTAGTGGGTACACTGCTGGCCTACTTCACCCACTTTTCTCCGGAGCGCCTAACCCCGCTCAGCCGCCACCCGCTCGCCTTGATCCTCACCGGCGTGCTGTTGGCCGCACCCACGCTCAGCCTGTCGCCGGAAGCGAGCCCGTGGCTGGCTAGCGTTGGCTTGGTTGGCGTGTATGCCGGCTTCGGACTGATCCTGCTCGGCGTGCTGAATCTGCCGTCGTCCCACGCAAGCTGGGAAAAGCTCTTCGCCACACGGCCGGCTGCCCTGTTGGGCCAGGTCGGGTTTTATAGTTACTCGATTTACCTGTGGCACATCGACCTCGTGCAAATCCCCCTGCAAAAACTGGTGCCCCACCTCGCCGGAACGCCGTTTTCAGCCGGGGTTTTATGGGCGGGAGTTACCGCCGTTTACGTGATGGCGGCGGTGCTCTGCGGCCGATGGCTGGCCCACCTGGTGGAACGTCCCTCCCTGCGGCTGCGCGACCGCTTGTTCCCGTCACTCGCCCCCGCCACCACCCCACCCGCATCATGAATTCCGCAATCGCACTCGCCCGCTCTGGTCTGCTCTTCGGTCTAATCTGGGCTTCGCTGCACGGGCACCCACTGCTCCGCGCCGCGAACGCGCCACTCGCCCCACCCCAGGAAACACCGCTACAGCTACTTCCCCCAGCCGTGGGCGAACACAGCCTGCGCGCGTTAACCCCGACCTGGCTGGAACTGCGGCTCACCACGACTCAGGCCCCGCCCCCGGCCGGGGTGGACCGCTGGAACTTCGTCACGCCCGATGGCCGCTGCGCCGCGCCAGAGCCGGGTTCGTTTCAAGTCACCGCCGACGGTAAAATCATCCCGGGGGTAACCGTGGGGTTTAAACGGCGCGTCAGCTCGGCCGCGCTGCTCGAACGCGACCTGAGAGTGGAGAACTCGCTTTACCTGCAACTAGCCCGTCCGTTAACCGAGGGCCAAAAAGTAGTGGTCACGCAAGCCGACGGGCTGCTCGGACCCGCCAAGGAAACCTTCGCCGTCACCGTGGATCCGCTACGCACCAGCCCGGCGATCCATGTTAACCAGGAGGGCTACGCGCCGGCCTTCCCCAAGCAAGCGCGCCTCGGCTACTACATGGGCAACCTCGGCGAATTACCCACGGCCGAGCTAACCGAGTTTTCCATCCGCAACGTCACCACCGGCGAGACGGTTTACCGGGGCAAGTTAACCGCCCGCCGCGATGTGGGCTACGATTACAGCCCAAAACCCTACCAACAGGTCTTGTTGGCCGATTTCAGCGAGCTCACCACCCCCGGCAACTACACCCTGGTGGTAGCCGGATTGGGCGCGTCGCTGCCCTTCCGTATCGACGATGGACTGGCGATGAACTGGCTACGCACCTACGCGCTCGGGCTCTACCATCAACGCTGCGGCCAAGCCCTTGATTTGCCCTTCACTCGGTTTACCCACGCCGCCTGTCACCGCGCCCCCGCCTCGGTGCCGATGCCTCTGGCGGCCTACACGGCGACCTGGACCACGATTGCCTCCAAGAGCGCCCCAGGCCCGCTCCAAACCGCCCCGCAACTTGGCGATGAAACCACTCAGCTTTACCCCTTCGTCAATCAGGGAAAAATCGACGTCGCCGGGGGCCATCACGACGCCGGCGATTACAGCAAGTACACGATCAACGTCGCCACGCTGGTTCACCTGCTGATGTTCACCGCCGACGCCATGCCGATAGCTGGCTCGCTCGACAACCTCGGCCTACCCGAGAGCGGCGACGGAATAAGCGACCTGCTGCAAGAAGCTAAAATCGAAGCCGATTACCTAGCAAAAATCCAGGACTCTGACGGCGGCTTTTATTTTTTGGTCTACCCAGAAAACCGCGAATACGAGGGCGATGTCACGCTCCAGGTTGGCGACACTGGAGACCCGCAGGTGGTTTGGCCCAAAAACACCTCGGCCACCGCCGCCGGCGTGGCGGCCCTCGCGCAATGCGCCTCATCCCCAGCATTTAAACGCCACTATCCCGAAACTGCGGCGAGTTACCTCGAAAAGGCCCGGCTAGGCTGGAGGTTTCTGCAAAACGCCATCGCCCGCCACGGGCTTGAAGGCTCCTACCAAAAGATCACTTTTTATGGCGACGAGTTTGGCCACCTCGACGAACTGGCTTGGGCCGCCACCGAACTGTATCTGGCCACTGGCGACACCGACTTCCATCGCCAGCTTTTTTTATGGTTTCCCGATCCTGCCGCCCCGACCACCCGCCGCTGGGGTTGGACACACCTGTATGCTTCCTACGGCCACGCCATTCGCAGCTACGCATTTGGAGCCCGCACAGGTCGATTGCTTCCCGAACAACTCGACCGCATTCACCTCACCAAATGCCGAACCGAGCTCGCCGCCGCCGCTGACGATGCCGTGCGCTGGACCCGACAGAACGCCTATGGTTCAGCGTTCCCCGAGCCGGTGAAACGCTTTCGCGCCGGCGGCTGGTACTTTTCCCTCGATCAGGCCGCCGATCTAGCCGTGGCCTACCAACTCTGGCCACGCGCGGACTACTTTGAGGCAATCGTCAGCAACCTCAATTACGAGGGCGGCACAAACCCGCTCAACCTGTGTTTTCTGACCGGACTGGGG
>JBILJE010000326.1:0-3316 GCA_044377395.1 Rariglobus sp.
GTTGGCCGACGGATCGACGATCTGGTTAAACGCGATCCAGTCGCCGCCGCCCTGATTAAAACGCAGCTTGGTTTCGCGGCCGATGTTGAAGTTCTGCCAGGTGAGCATCGCCTTATCGTCATTCTGTTCGACGGTGACGGTGGTGAGCCCGCCGGCCACCTGCTGGGTGGGCAACTGGGCACCCGTCCACAACGCCGAGCCGACGGTGGCACCGGGGGCGACCAAGAGGCCGCCGGCGCCAAGACCATTGGGCACCGAGGAGGCGGCAGCCTGAGCGGCAGCGCGGGCGGCGGATTGCAACGCCTGCATGGACTGGCGCTGCTCGATGTTCTTTGCGAATTGAGCACGCGCCTGTGCTGCCATCACGTTTGCCTGAGAACCCGCGCTAGTCGTAGCTGAAGCCCCGCTTGCAGTACCCGCAGCCCCACCCTGCACGGCTTGAGCCCGTTGGAATGACTCCCGTGACAGGGCCGCCATTGAAGCGGGCGTAGCCGCATAAGCCGACAAGGGCGCATAAAACACCGCTGCCGCCGTAAGCGAATTGAGTACAAAACGAGCGGTGGACGGCGTGGGAAGCGGACGGGACATGACGATAACAGTTAAAACGGACGGCTAGATCGAGGGAGGATGGACGGAAGGCTGAGGACGACGGGGCGGATTACGGGTTGGCGGACGCCGCGGCGGGCACGGTGGCTTCCACGGGAGCGGGTGTTGCCGTCTTGATACGCATGGCGCGGATCCGATCGCCGTAGTCCTGTACTTGGTTTTCCAGTTTCACGCGAGTGGTGCCAATGAACGGCTCGCGGGCGATGATGGCCTGGCCGAGCCCGAACTTGGCGTAGCGGTTAAGGATCTCATTGCTCAGCTCGTACAAGGCGATGTTACGGCTGATCTGGTCCTCGGCTTGGGTTTCCAGCTGCGCCACACGCGACGTCAGGGCATTGCGCTCGATCTCGGTTTTGCGGGCGTAGTCGACGACCTTGGCGAGGGAGGCGCGGGTCTTTTCCAGCTCGGCGCGGGTGGCGGAAAGCTCGGCAGCTTGCGCAGCGACAACGGCTTTCTGGCCCGCGATGGTTTTGTCGTTATCGAGACGGTCGGCGACGAGCTGCTTTTGGAGTTTAGCCAGCTCGGTTTCGACCGCGGTTTTTTCGCTGGCGAGGGCGTCACGGGCGGCTTGCGCCGTCGAGAGGTCGTTCTGGGCGGTGCGCAGTTGCAGGGTGGTCGCGCGGAGCGTCTCGCGCAGGCGGGCCTCGGGCGAGGCGGCTTCCTGGGCGCTAAGGCTGCCAACCGTGGCCACTAGCCCGGCCAACAAGGTGAGTGAAAGGAAACGTGTCATGGGATTAGAAGCGGGCGTTGATATCGAATTGAACGGTGTCGTTCTTGTAAGTCGGACCGGAGACTTCATCGGCGCTCATGAGCCGAGCACCGAGCCAGACCCGCGTGGAGAGCGAGTAATTACCACCGAGCGTGAAGCCCTTGACGTTGGTGCCGCCGCCGCCGAAGTCGGAGTCAGCAAACCCATCCACCACCGCGTCGGTCTGCACGTAGCGGTAGCCGAGGTTTACGTTCCAATCCCCGCGTTTTTCTAGAGTGGCGTGGCCAACCTGAACAGCCGTGAAAAACCCAAGATCGCCCGAGGTGTTTTGATTATTCTGCACGCTCGCGTCGTCGATTTTGTAACCGACATTTTGCACCACCTCTCCTATCAGCGAGATTTGAATCGGATCGTAGTGGTTGTAATCGAGGCGACCGGTCAACGCGACTTCACGGAAGGGCGTCGCCAGACCGAAGTACTGGGTCGACGTCGAAGTAGCCCCAACAATTTGGCGGATTGGAGTGTAAGTGTTACCCTTTTGCGCAAAAAGCGGCCGGGTCGCATCGGTGTCACCCGGATCGTCGGTAGTGCCGGTGGTCGGGCTGGAGAACTGGCCCTCGACATTTTGAAAGTGGTAATAGGCCACACCTAACTTCGCTTCGAAGTCCTTGTTAATTTTCCAATTGGTGCCGGTTTGCAGGGCATAGAGCCACTTGTCGGTGCTTTTGAACTTTTCCGACCTGTTGGTGGCGAAGTTCAAATCGGTGTTGAACACCGGAAAAAGACCGGTGGTGAAAAAGGGCCGGAACGACTCACCAACCGGGCGCTGGGCCTCCAAGACCATGCCGTCAAAGGCGAGATCGTTGGCCCAGATCATCGAGGTGGCGAAGAACGGGTTGTTGAACCGGCCGCCGGTCGCCTTGAGCTGGGCCTGTTCCACCTGAGTCTCATAGCGCAGATAACCACGATCCAACCACAGGTTGTATTTGCTGAAATTGCCGGTGCCGCCGCCAAGCGACTGGTTTTGCGAGACCGGTGAATTGCTGTCGCCGGTGGCGATACGAATACCCGAGGAGAATCCCTCTTCCAAGTTAACCTCGGCGCCCAAACGGGCGCGGATGCGTGCCCGCTCACGTGGCTGATCAACGTTGTAATACGGAACCGTCGGCGTGCCCACTACGAGCTGACCGTTGCCGTTGTTGATCGCATTAAAGTTTGCATTGGCGTTGGTCGTGTTGCCCGAGGGAAACGACTGCTTTTCGTAGCGTAAACGGAAGTCGCCGTTGAACTTCCAACGGGTGGCCCACTCGGGCAAAGCCATCGGGTCGGCCCAGCGTTCGTCGACGGCCTGGCTCATCACTTCGGCGCGGACTTCCTCGACCATCTGGCGGCGCACGTGCGGCGGGATGTAGGTCACACGCACCGTGCCGGGTGCGCCGGCCGGAGCCGAAGCGGCGAGTTCGGCTGGGGCTGGGGCGGGTTTGGGCGCGGCAGCGGCGGCGAGAGCGGCGCTGGCTTGCGCGGCCTCGGACTCAGCTTGGGCGATCAACTTCGCGGCGGCCTCGGCGGGCAACAGCTTCTGCTCCACCATCAGGCGGATCAGGTTAATCGTCACGTTGGCCGTGGGCGCCGTCGGGATGCCCGGCAGCGGGGCGGGCTGCGATTCGGCGGTCTGGCCGTGCAGGGCGGCCGTTGCCGCCAGCGTGCAGCAGACGGCGGCTAAGGAAGCTACCGAACGGCGGCGTTTGTTTTTAAGGGATGCGGACATGGTTCGTTGAAAAAATTGAGCTAAAAAATTGATTTAAACGGCCGAGAAAGAATTCACCTGCGTGCGGACTGTCTCGGCGCGAAAAGTAGCGCAGACTTCCAGTCTGCCTCGGTGTATTCAGTCTCAGCAGCGATCCCTTTGGCCGCGAAAGAACGCAGAGAACGCATAGCAATACAGGCGGATTTGTCTCTTTGCGTTCCTTGCGTTCTTTCGCGGCTAAACTGCCTTGGTTG
>JBILJE010000080.1:0-11308 GCA_044377395.1 Rariglobus sp.
TCGACCCTGATGATCGCGAATGGGGATCATCAGCCGGCCGCGAAACCTCGGCTTGAGCGAGTTGAGTCCAAGCAGAGCGCCCTCACGCATAAAAAAAAGGCCGCACTGCCGAAGCGCTTCCTCTGAATGCTGTTTCTTGAGCAACACAGCCGTTAACGAGGTGTCGGCTGGCTCGGTCGCGCCTATTTTAAACTCCTCGGACAGTTCTCGCGAAAACCGGCGTTTAACCGTCCAATAGTCGCGCATCCAGGTACCCGTGGCAGAGGACGCACGGAAAGTTTGGTAGAAATGCTCGGCTGCCGTTTCGTGGATGTCGAAGATCTCCTGCCTGAGCGAACGCTCCTCACGACTGGGCCCGCCGGAGCCCGCTTCGTATTCGATCGGCACGCCAAAACGCTGGCCGAGCGCTTCAATCGCTTCGGTAAAGTTGAGCTGCTCGGTCTCACGTACAAACGTAATGATGTCGCCGGCTTTACCGCAGCCAAAGCACTTGTAAAACCCCTTGTCGGGATCGACATGAAACGAGGGGGATTTCTCGTTATGAAACGGGCATAGCCCCTTGAATCGTGAGCCTGCCTTGCGTAGGGTCGCCACCCGTCCCACCACATCGACTATGTTCACGCGAAGCTTAAGATCGCGAAGACAGGTAGGCTTAATGGCGGGCATGAAATAGGACCAAATTAGGAGAGACGAAGTTTGCACTTTTACCCCGACACCGGGTGTGTCAAGAACTGCACGCTTGCACGCCCACAATGGTCTCATTGGCGGCGCGCCACGCGCTTCATGCTCAACCTCCGCTTCGCCCTTTTTCGCCTGCTCGTGCTCGCCACCTGGACCACCGGTTCACAGGCGGCCGACGCTTTGCCTCGCCCCCCGCCGCCGCCGGCCTCCCCAGTGATATGGCAGGCAACTGTGCCCAACTTCGCCGACTCGACCTACACCGCGCGCGTCGAACAATTGATCGCGCAATTCGAGGTTTCATTGGGGCAAAAAATCGCACCAGGCGAAAAGGGCCGAGTAGGGCTTAAAATTTATGCCGACTCAGGCCCAGGGCTCGCCACGCCATTGGGACTCACCAAGGCGGTGATCGCCGCGCTGCAAAAACGCGGCTATGCCAAGGACAAGATTTTCCTCGTTGGCCTCAACCAACAACGCCTGCGTTACACCGGCTACTTGCCTTCTCTTTCCACAGGGAAATCCGCCTTCGAGGGGCATCCCATCTATGTTCTCGAGTCCGGCCGCTTTTTCGATCCGGTGTGGTTTTATGACAGCCCCCTGCCCTCGCGTTTCGATCCGATCCTTGTGCAAAAAAGTACCGAGGCCTTCGATCCCGAGACATCGCTGGAGGAAGATCGTAAAAGTTTCCTCGCCACTCCGCTGTTCGTGGACGCCGATTTCTGGATAAACCTCCCCGTTTACACCGATCATACCGTGCTCGGCGTGAACGGCGCTCTGGTAAACGCCACGCTTTGGAACGCCTCCAACACGGCGCGGTTCTTTCGCAGTCCCGCCAGCGCTCCGGCCGCCGTTGCCGAGATGAGCGCGATCCCCGAGTTGCGCGGCACTTGGATGTTCACCCTCGCCAGCTTGGAACGCTATCAGTTCATCGGCGGTCCTTGGTTCAACTCACTTTACACGGTCTCCGAGCCCCTGATCTGGCTCGGGACGGACCCGGTGTTACTCGACGCGCTCATGCTCGAAAAGATTAACCGCTACCGAACACAAGAGGGTTTTAAACCGGTTTCAGAGGACATCCGCACGCTCGAGTTTGCCTCGATCCTCGGCGTGGGTTCACGCAAGACCGCAGACGCAAAGTTTGTGCCGGTTGGCAATTGATTGAAAATGCCCTTGTCTCACACGGTATCCTCCACCCTCTTTTAACACCTTTTCTTATGTCCGACGCGTATCTCCCGCTTCTCATCCAACTTATCCTCGCCGCTGGCTTGGCTATTCTCATTGTCGGCGTCAGCCACCTGATGGGTGAGCGCCGCAAAAAGCAGACCGCCATAACCGACACTGCATATGAGTGCGGCGTGAAAAACGACGGGCTCCTGCACTCGCGTTTTTCGGTTAAATTCTACGTTACCGTCATGCTCTTCATCCTCTTCGACATCGAAGTGGTGTTCATGATTCCATGGGCCTTCATTTACCGGGATTTTCTAGCCAACAACTTATCGATTCTCGGCCCCATCCTTTTCTTCTTCGGTGTACTCGTGCTCGGCCTGTTTTACGAGGTGCGCAAGGGCGCTCTCGACTGGGAAAAGTGAGCCCAACGGGCGAGGCTTGAACGAGACTTATCCTGATGAAACTCGACAAGATCATCGCCCGGAATCGGATCGTAGATTTACGCAGCACGGACATGCGCGGTGCGCTGACCGAGCTGATTGCGGTCGCCGCCAATAAGTTTCCCGACCTCAAGCAGGAGTCTTTGCTGCGCGGCTTGATGCAGCGCGAAAGCACGATGACAACGTACTTGGGTGAAGGCGTTGCCCTGCCTCACGTACGGGTAAAAATGAGCCGCAATTACGTGCTCGTAATCGGCCGCAGCCAAGACGGCATCCACAACGAGAACACGGTTGAGGAGGAAAAAATCCACCTCATTTTCATGTTACTGGCGGACGAAAAAGCCCGCGACTACCTCCAGTTACTCGCCTCCATCGCCCGCTTGCTCAAGGACCATGAACTCGTCCAGGCGGTCCGCCATGCGGCCACCACCGGCGACGTGTTTAAACGACTGGTTGCGGGCTTTGGCGGCATCCTCGCCAAGCCAGTCCAAGCCCAGCAAAACCGCATCAACCGGCTCATGATCCGCGAGGCCGACCGCGTTGCCAAGGGCGCCGGCTGCGGGGCCATCATGGTTTTCGGCGACGCCTTCGTTGGCGGGATCGAACCGGGTGCCTGGTTCCCCAAAAGTAAAACCATCCTCGTCACCCGTAATCTCGTCGAGTTTGACGAGTCGGACGGAAACTCAGTCGGCGTCATCCAAGTTCGCTCCTATTCGCCTCGCCGCCTAGCCCAGCTGCGCAGCGCCATGTTTGTGGCGCTCACCCGAGGTATGATTTCCTTCAATGACCGGGTGTGTTGCGTCGGCGGCATCGCCGGCAGCAACCAATTCGATACGGTCGTCATCGTGGACGTGGAGCGTGAGTTTCAAACGCTGCTCACCGGCCATGCCGATCTGATGCCCGACGACGTCAAGCCCGAGGTTCTGGAACGCGTAATCGCCATTGCCACCGAGTTGGCGGTCGAGGGCCGCGAGGGTAAACCCGTTGGATGCCTTTTTGTGGTGGGCGACGCACCCAAGGTGGAGCGATTGATCAAGCCGCTCGTGCTGAATCCGTTTTACGGCTACAAGGAGGAGGACCGCAACATCCTCAATCCGTTCATGGATGAGACAGTTAAAGAATTCTCGTCGATCGACGGCGCCTTTATTATTCGTGGCGACGGGGTGGTCTCTTCAGCGGGCAGCCTGATCCAGGCGGCAGACGTCGAACACGTCCTGCCTAGCGGGCTGGGTAGCCGTCACGCGGCGGCGGCGGCGATTACTGTGGCAACCGAGTGCATATCGATCGTGGTCTCATCGAGCACCGGCCAGGTCACGCTCTTCCGCCGCGGAGTGATGCTGCCGCTGACGGAAAAGAAGTTCGGCCCCGCCGGTTAAGACTGCAAAAGGGCCGTGGAGGGGAACCGACCACCGTCGGCCTCCTCGAGCGCCTGACGCTCAGAACAACTCGTCCTGGACACCGCCCGCCGGCTTCACGCCAAGAAACCCACCGTAACGCTCCAACCAGTCGTCGAGTTTCTCCTGGTAATAATCCGGATCGTAGGGCTCCTGCACGGCGTCATAGAGCTCCACCGGCCGAGCCCGCTGCCAGTCGCTGGTTTTGCCCGTTTGCTTCGGCGTGATGTAATAAATGACCCGCTCACCCATGCGCGGCTTTGGGTCCATCAACAGCGCCGCTTCAGCCGATGCTCGCCGCGGTTTACCGCCGCCTTCGATGAACCGCGCATAGGCGTCGGGGTTCATACTGAGCACTTCGCCCTTGGCTACTTCAGCGACTGCCAAGGTGCGCGCCGCCAGCTCGGCTCGATAAAAATTCACCAACTCCAGCGGAGACTTCTTGCTAGCACCCAACAGAAAATGAATCAGCTGGGTGCCCAGTTTTTTCAGATATGGCTCAATCCCGCGTGAGCGCAGCGCACTCCCGCGGATAACGACCTTCTTGCCGTCGTAGAGCGCGTAGTTTTTCGCCTTGTAGCAGAACATGCCCTCGTAACGCCCGTCATACTCCAACTCGATACCTGTCGGCAGCACACCGACGACTTTTTCCAGAAGCACCTCGGGGCGGTTAAAAAACGCCTCTGACGACAGGTAAATGCCGTCGGTGTCGGCCTCAAGAATCGTGCAGTCGTGGCGGCCGAATTCATCGATGAGGGTTTGCAACAATTCACGCCCGCGCCGCGTCACCTCTGCGGCCAGGGCTCCGTCGCCGAAGCGCGCTCCAGAGAATCCGAGGTAGCCGTAAAAGGAGTTGATCAGGATCTTGAAACTGGCCTGCCGCGCCTGAGCCTCGGCGCGTTCGTCGGAGGTCGGGGCGGTGCGCGCGAGTTGTTTGTAGCGCAGGCGGTACTCGCGCAGCGTGGTGAGCAACGGTATAAAAACTCCCAGCGTATCGTTGGCCGGGTTACGCCCGATCGCCATCAGCAAGCTCGGGTAAAGCGAAGCCACATCGAAGTGCAGGACGTGGCGAAAGACGCCTTCCTTAAAGCTGCGCGAGTAACCGCCTTCAAAGGCGGCCATCTCGGGCGGTACCGGGCACGCCTGCCGGGCATGGTAATAGTGCTCAAGAAACAGCAGGTCTATCTTGCCCGTGGTGCCACGCAGCGTGGCCTCTTGCAGTAGAATCGGGAACGTGCGCACCTGCTCGAAATACGTTGGTAGCAACAAATCGGCTACACCCTTGGTTTCACGCAAGTCGTCGGCCAGGTAGGCGAGGAATTGCGGCCTGTTTTCCGTGAACGCGGAGTGAATCTTGTCGCCGGCCAAATAAGTCCGCTCGCTGGCCTTGTCCGTGATGCCGAAGTACACAGCGACCTCCTTTAACCGGTACGATGACAGTTCGCGCGTGGTGATGTCGTACTGTTGCACCAACAGGTAGGTGTCGACGACCGTGCGCCCCGGCAGGTCGCAGCGCGGAAAGTCGATCCAACGCTCGGCGACCTTCAGGCGGCTGTTGCGAAAAGACGCCTTCTGCCCGAAGCGGCCCCAGGCGCAGGGCACCTTCAGTTTCTTCGCCCGCTGGCGCAGGTAATCGAGGTCGAACTTGAAGATATTATGCCCCTCGATCACGTCGGGATCTTCTTCGGCCAAGACTGAATTTAACTGCTCCAACAGTCGCCGTTCGCCTGACGGACTCACATCGTCGAGCACGAGCAGACGATTGCGCTCACCGAAACGCAGTCCGATCGCCAGTACGCAGTCGGAGGCTTTGGTTGCATCGCTAAACTGTCCGTCACTGGAAGCCGTTTCGATGTCGAGTTGGCAGCGCCGCAGTTGACCAAAACTTAAATCGCTGAAAAGCCGCGCGCGGTTTTGCAGGAGGAACTGACTCTCCAGCGGTTTCACCACATCGACGTTACCAGTTTGCTTGGCGGTGACCACAAAGGCCTCGAAGGCCGCCAGGTTTTCCGCGTGGGCCAGCCGGTTAAAAGTCCCGGGGCCGGCCAACGATTCTATCGTCACGCCCTCAGCGGCGGCAGAGCCGACAGCCGCGTTGAGCCAGGCAAAGGGCCGGAGTCGCTCGGTGCGGGTTGCGCGCCCGCCCTCCGGCGTCGCCACGCACACCTGCGTGTTGCCCACATCGTCAACCCAAACGCCACACAGCGGCTCAGTCATGGCGTAGAATTAGACCGGTTATACCAATTCGAATTCAAGATGTGCATAATTATCCTCGTTCCAACGGTGCGGATACTTTCGGGAAAACACCTTGAGCTCACGCTCAAGGCCACGAGGAGTGTGGTCGCGAAGCGTGTGGCCTTGAGCGTGAGCTCAAGGATGCCGCCGTAAACCTCAACTTGAACACTAATTGGGGTTAGAGCGGTTTGACGTAAACAGCCACCACTGCGGCAACGGTCAGCGCGATGGCGACGGCGGCAAAAATTCCGACCGAACCCCGGCGGCGAAAGCCCAAGCCTGCCAGCGCGGAGAGCCCCAGCCAAGCGACCAGCTTAACGATCATCCAAGCGGCGAACTGATTATTATAGAGCTTGGAGATGAGCCCAAAGCCGCTGATCAGCACCAAGAGGCTGGCGATGCCGGTGATCATGAGGACTTTTTTGCGATTCTCGGCCGGTGCCGCGAAGGCGTAAAACGTGTAGCCGAACAACACGAAGAGGGAGACAAGATGGATGATGTGGTAAACGGTAGGTGACATAATACAGGAGGGAGGATTATTGGATTTGAAAATAAGAGGACGCCATGCGCCCCCTAGACAGTCCGGAAAAGAGGAGTCTTTGAATCGAAAAGTCGGCAACAGAGTTCCATTCAAAGGGATTTGGTCAAACCCAACCAGTCACCACGGGCGCATCCCGCTACCGAAACTGCGATGCGCTGCCTGATAAGACGCATTCGCAAGGCCGCCTCGACAAACCGCCCCAGCGGTGCAACCTGCACGACACAAGGACTGCGCAAAAAAGCTGGGGCAGCGCGTCAACGCTCCCCCGGCTCGTGTGGGCCTTACCTGAGTTGTTAGTTCACACCGGCCGTGCTGGTCACGGTCGGTGTTTTTTTGCGACTGCCCGAGTTGCGCTCGGATTTGAGCCTGCCGCCCGCCTTGGCGTAGGACTGGCTGTTACGCCCGTAAACCGCACCCACCGCCGCCAACATGCGGTCGTTGAGATCGGCTAACTCGTATTCAGCCTCATCGAACTCTCGACGCGCAATCTCGGCCTCGCTGAGCAAGGCGTTGTAGCGCGCGAGCTTCGCTCGGGTACCATCAATCGCTGCGTTATAGGTGGCGACACTGAGGTCGCCTCCCAAGGGGCGCACATCCCCGACGGTGCCGATCGCCGCAGAGCGGGTTTCAGCAGTTTCCAACGTATCTGACCGGGTTCTTTGTCTAGGCATTTTAGTTTAGGTTTTCCGGCAGCTCATTCCGCAATTTATCTTGAGAGGGTTCTCGATCATGGAATGGCCGCCGGGAAGCTCACACTAATCGAGAAACGGGATGGCTACCACAACCGTATAATTCTAAACACACAAAAAACTTTCAGAACCCACTTATATTCATACCCTTAATTCCTGCTTATTTTCCAACGAAAAGACCGAATCCGGTTAAAACGACTGGACAACCTGAACAAAAAGGCCGCCTTTAGGCCATATCAGGGCGAGCCGGGTGAACAGGCGGGTTACCCAGAGTATCACCGGCAGGACCTGTCGCCCGCCGGCAACCGGCCGCATCACCGAGGCCAGCACGGCGGTGATCGGCACTCCAACCCGGAACCTCGGCGTTCGAACCGCCATCACCAACGTTCGAGCCCGGAGGCTCAGCATTCAGACCCCGCTCGCCACCGTTCGAACCGGGAGGTCTAGCGTTCGAACCGCCATCACTATCGCTTGAACCGGGCTCACCGGTGCTCCAACCCGGAGCCTCAGCGTTCGAACTGGGATGATCGCGGTTCGAGTCCAGGTCGGTGCGGCGACCGCTCAGCTCGGGCGGATGCAGTCGGCGGTCATCAGGCCGTCACGCTCGACGGAGACGAGCTCAGCAGTGGGGATGCTCCATCACTGCCCCGAGGAAGTAAATATGCGTGGCGACCCAGTGCCCAAAGGCTAAAAATGACGCCTCTGCGCCACCCAGTAATGCCAGTCGGCGATGGCTTCGGCAGCCGGTGCGTCCACGTCAATGCCGCGCAGTTGCGCCAACGGCACTGCAAGGGTGTGCCCCAGCCACACGACCTCGACCTGCATGGGCGCAAGGGAATCGGCCGCCTCATCGTCATCAAACAGTTCGGTTACCGTCACGCGCTCACCCACTTTTAGCGGTGAACCTCGTCGCGCGCGGATACACTCGGCCTGAAAGGGAAAGCTCAGACAGTCTTTGAGGTAGCTATGCCAGCCCGACCAAGCCTCGTGCTCGTTGTAGCAATCGACCACGATCTCCATGTCGATGCGTTCCTCCCGTGCGTCGTCGCGGGTAGGCCGGGGTGGCTTGTCAGGTTTAGACATGATGAGCGGTGAAGGAGGGGCCTAGGTTGAGGGAATCACTCATCCACCAGCGCGACCTGGGGTTGGCGCGGGCGGTAATAGGCCCCCTTGTGGCGACGCAACAAGTAGTCGAGGGCGATGCCATCGCCCGCAGGCACATAAAACAGCGACGATAGCCCGCTGGCACCGTTCTCCTTGATTACGCGGCGCACAAAGGCGGAACTGATGGAACCGCTCTCGATAAAACCTTGGAGCACCTCCGCCTGCTCCTCGGTCAGGGGCGTTTGCTTGGAGCGCAGGGCGGCGCGGAGCACGTCAAACTCACGCATGATTTCAACGCCTTCCTCAGGTTGGGAAAACACGGCAATCCCCTGACGGCAGTCGAGTACCTCCTTCGGTATGGGCATGCGCGGACCGTTTTCATCGTAGCCAAGGCTCGCGGCGGTCTCGCCTCGCTTCAGCCCGAGGGCGGCGGCGCGGGTTTTGTTGTACTGGCGCACCCGGCGCTGTTCGGCCGTCGCCATCGCCAGACCGTCGGGGAAAACGACAAGGTCGGTGCCGTGAAAGCGCACAAAGTCGGCGTGTTGCTCGCCCCCTAATTTCCGCGCTTTGGCCGCCCGCTCCGGGCAGTAACGGTAGGCGATCTGCGCGTTGGTTTGAAAAAAACCACTCCGGATCGGGGCGAAATCGGCTGGAACCTGGGGCCAGCGCTGTTGCGTTCCGGACCAATACCACTCGCCACGCCAAGGCACCAGACTCCCAAAAACCATCTCCCCGACCTGAAACGGGGCGTTCGCCCGAGGCACTTCAATTCGCACATGGTAGGGCCGCTCTCCGATAAGATTGAGCAGGTCCATGGTCATAAGCACCCCGCTTTTCACGGCCACGGCGTCGACGCGGTAAAAGGCCGCATGCCGGGCCTGCCAGCTTAACAGGTCGGCGCGCTCCGCCCCCTGAAATGCGAGTCGCTCCGCCAGCAACTCCAACGCGCCGAGTCCGGACCAGCCGGTGCACTCCTGCGCAAGAAAATCATCGGTGAGGGCAATGTCCGGTGAGTCGTTGCGCTTCCCCGTTTCACGATGGACATAAGCCTCATAGTCGAAACGCAGGAGAAACGAGCGCGTACCCAGCCAGACGAGTTTTTTCTTCAACTCCCAGCCCCGTTCATGGCTGGAATCGAGCAAGCTGGCGACCGAGCTGGAGCCCACCCGATCACTGAGCCGTGAGGTGAAAAACGTCTCAGCCGCCTGCGAGATCCGCAGAAAGCCGAGATGGCGGGGAGAGACGATCGCGTCGGGCTGAAAGTGACGCCAGACGCCTTCAAGGAAGAACTGGAAGCGGCGGGCATCAAACCGGATCAAGGACGAATCAGCAGGACGGAAAAGCCCGGGCAACGGGGTGCCGAAAAGCGTGGTGTTGCAGGATTCCAAGGACCACCACATGCCGGAGTCGGCGTGCAAGTCGTCGGCCATTTCTGTCATGGCCAGCGCGAGCTCGCTTAACTGGATTTCATTCAGGTCGAAGACATCCGAGTCGATTTCGCCTAGGGTTTGGGCGAGCTGGTCAAGCCAAGGGCTGGCAAGTTTAGCCAGCCGGGTGAGTTCGGCAGAATGGGCGGAGTCCGGGCGATAGTGGGCGAGAAGGGACTTGAGCTGGCTGGCGACACTCATGGGTTGCGGCTTTTAAACAGACTGGGAGGCAGAAGCGTGAAAAAAGGAGGGAAGAAAATCCAGATAGCCCCGCGAACCGGGCGCTGAAGTGGTGCGGAGCGCGCAGGAGCTTTTGACGGTTTCCAATGCGACAATCCATTCTGCGGCCGGAAGGGACTGGGGGGCCGCCGGCACGCCTTCCGACGTGAGTTCGGTGTCTTCATCCGCGACCTCGATGGCGGCGCGCACCAAAGCCAGTTGCCCGAACGCCTCGTGGAGAAATTGATCCTTGGGCGATGAACCCGGCGCGGTCTTGGCGGGCTTGCCCTGGGCCTCGTTGATGGCCCGCACCAGCAGGGAGCGAATCGCCGAGTCGGTCAGAACGATCCCGCGTAAAGCCGCCAGACGGTCAGCTTCGAATAGTTTTCTTTCGATGGAATAGAGGATGGGGGCGTAAAACGGATCCCGCATGGCGTCATTGCGTGACATAGTATTTGGATTAAAAAAACAAATCAGTGTCCGGTTCACAGGCGCTTGTTGATGAGCAAGGGATGGTCCAATGAAAATTGCGGAACCTGAGTTGTCGAGAAACAGGGATGACTCCTTCCACCAAACGCAAACACGGACATTGCTTGCGCAGGTCGGTTTATTTTACTGGCACTGCGATATAGGCCCCCCCCCTATGCGATGTTAGTTCAGGTTAATCCCCCCGCCCCCTGCCCACGCTCGGTTACCTCCTTGGGAAGTGACGGGGCGAAGCTTGGTTTTTACTCCAACTCATGTGCGGCATAGCCGGGTATCTTAGTTCAAGCCACTCGCCCGAAATCCGGGCCGGGGCCGTGGTGCGCATGAACGCGGCAATGGTTCACCGAGGCCCCGACGACACCGGCGTCACCAGCTGCGGCGAAGCCACCCTGGGGATGCAGCGACTGGCAATTTTCGATCGTGCGAACGGCCACCAACCCATGTGCACCCCGGACGGGCGTTGGCACCTGGTTTTTAACGGAGCGATCTACAACTTCCGCGCCCTGCGCGCCGAACTGGTCGCGACGCACGACTTCAAAACCGAGTGCGACAGCGAGGTGCTGCTCGCCGCCCTCGCCCACTGGGGCCGCGCCGTACTGCCCCGCCTGCGCGGCATGTTTGCCTTTGCCTTGTGGGACGCCCGAGAGCGCACGCTCCTGCTGGCCCGCGATCCGTTCGCAATCAAACCGCTTTACCTGCACACAACGGCTGACGGCAGCCTGCTTTTTGCCTCGGAGTTAAACGCCTTGCTCGCTTCGGGCTGCGTGCCCGCCGCAATCGACCCGCAAGCGGTAAGCGACTACCTCGCCTGGCTCGCCAGGGGCTTTTCTTCATCAATTGGAAGTGATTGGGGATAAGCGGAGTAACTTTGGGCTAGACCAAAGATGCGATTTTGCTTCTGCTTGGGTGGGATGAACTCTGAACCAGA
>JBILJE010000001.1:0-44309 GCA_044377395.1 Rariglobus sp.
CTTGGCGGGGGGCAGAGTGCTGAACGGCACGACCAGGGCGTCGAGATCATGTTTTTCGCAAAGCTCGGTGATGGCGGCGCGGAGTTGGGTGCGCAGGCGCTGGCGGGCGAGGTAGTCGGGGCTTTGTTCGGGCGGCGGGAGTAGGAGGGCGTCGTTCATCGCCTTGGCGAACTGATCGGGGCCGACTTTGGTGATCATCTCCTGGATGGTCTTGAACGGAGCGGTGGGGCCGAAGCGGGCGAGGTAGGCGTTTTGGTTGGGGAGCTTTTCGTATTCGGCGGTGCGGCCAATCGTGGCGGTGGCCAGTACCTTCAGATCGAGGCCGGTCTGGACATCCATGACCTGCGCGCCGCCCTTTTTGAGATCGGCGAGGGCCTTTTCGAAGATCGCAATGCCCTCGGCGTGGGCGGGGCCGGAGTGGATCATCTCGCGCAGGACGCCGATGCGCTGGCCGGGAAGCCGGGCGGCGACGACTTGGGCGGGCCAGTCGGGTTGCGGGAAGTGGCCGAAACCGGAGGACGTGATGAGATCCTCGGCGTCCCAGCCGGCTACGACGGAGAGCACCACGGCGACATCGTAAACGCTGCGGGCCATGGGGCCGGCGCGATCCTGGGTGGCGCCGCGCGGCATGATGCCGGCGCGGGAGACGAGACCCTGGGTGGCGACCATGCCGGAGATGCCGGAGTTGGAAGACGGTATGACGACGGAGCCACCGGTATCGGTGCCGATGCCAACGGCGGCGAACCAGGCGGAGATGGCGGCGCCAGTGCCATTGGAGGAAGTGCCGGGCGTGTAGCCGAGTTTATAGGGATTATGGGTGGCGCCGATGCGGCTGGTGTGGTCGAAGCCATCGCCAAACCAGTTGGCGGTATTAACCTTTGCCAGGATAATGGCGCCAGCGGCCTTGAGGCGGGCGGTGACGGCGGAATCGCGAGCGGGAATTTTATCGCCGAAGGGTTTGAAGCCGGCGGTGGTGGGCATGCCGGCGACATCGAGCAGATCTTTCACGACGACGGGGATGCCGTGGAGAGGGCCGCGTGATTTACCGGCGGCGCGTTCGGCGTCGAGGGCCTTGGCCTCGGCGAGGGCGTTGGGGTTGAGGTGGATGACCGAGTTGATTTTCGGTCCCTGTTGGTCGTAGGCCTCGATGCGGGCGAGGTAGAGGGTAACGAGTTTCTCGGAGGAGAGTTTGCCCGCCTTGGTGGCGGCCTCGATGTCGGCGAGGGTGGCGGTGGCGAGGTTGAATTCGGCGGCGCGGACTTCGCTTGGAATGACCAATGCCGAATGACCAATGACCAATGAGCAGAGCAGGAGGCGGGCGTTATGTGGGAGGCGCATGTTGGATGGTTTTAGCGGGTGAATTCGATGAACTCTCCCTCAAGGGCGGGCGTGGAGGCGGGAAGTTTGCGGTGCTTGGAACCCTGCTCGAAGGCGTAGCCGAGGCCGAGGAGCGGGCCCTCGGTCCAGGGCTTGCCGAGGAACTCAAGACCAACGGGCATGCCATCGGAGGCGGTGAAGCCGGCGGGGACGGTGAGGCCGGGGAAGCCGGTGGCGGTGCTGATGCGCGTGCCGCGGCCGAGCTTGTCGTAGTTGGCGGCACCCTCGACTGCGCCGGCCTGCGGAGCGGCCTCCTCGATGGTGTGCTCGAGGATCGTCTGGTATGGGTAAACGATGACGTCGAGATCGTAGCGTGCGTAGAGATCCAGAATGATCTTCTGGAGTGCGGCGCGGTTGCGGGCGAACGCGTCGTAGTCGGAATTCGCGTACATAGGAGGCGCGGACTGTGCGCGATCCAGACCCTTTTTGAGTTTTCCGAGGGCCTGGCCGGAGGCGATGATGTCGGCGAGGGACTTGATGGAACCATCCGGGTGGCGGTTACCCAGATAGATGGCTAGGGCCTCGCGACGCTCGGCGGAGGAGGTGGCGACATCCTTGAGCACGGTGAAAAGATCCAGCCCCAGGGGGAGCGGGTCGATGAGGACGGCTCCGGAATCCTTGAGCACTTTGATGGCGGCGTCGGCCACGGCGCGACCCTCGGCACCGTCGGGCGTATCGCCGAAGTTTTCGCGCAGAACGCCGATGCGGGCGTGTTTAAGGGCGTCCCTTTTAAGGTAACTCAAGTAGCCCTCAGCGGGGAAATGGCCGAGGCTGGCGGCGGTGAGGAGGTCGCCGGCGTCCATGCCGCCGACGGCGTGGAGGGTGAGAGCGACATCGGTGACAGTGCGCGCCATGGGACCCGTGCGGTCGAGCAGGAGCGAGCTCGGCAGGACACCGTGGCGGGAGACGAGACCCAGGGTGGGCGCGAGGCCGACGAGATTGTTTTTCGTCGAAGGATTGCGGATGGAAGAGCCGGTCTCGGTGCCAAGACCGACCTGGGCGAAAACAGCGGCTAGGCCGGCACCGGTGCCGGCGGAAGAACCGCCGGGACTCTTGAGTAGATTATAAGGATTCTTGGTTTGACCGCCCAGCCCGCTAGTGCCGGAGGAGCCGCTGTTGAACTCGTCGAGATTGGCCTTGGCGAGAATGATGGCACCGCCCTCACGGAGACGACGGATGGTGAAAGCGTCGCGCAGGGGAATGTTGCCCGCGAGGCCCTTGTAGCCGCCGGAAGTCGGGAGGTCGAAGGTATCGTAATTATCCTTGGGGAGGACGGGGATGCCGTGGAGAGGACCGCGGACCTTGCCGGCGGCGCGCTCGGCATCGAGGGCGCGGGCTTGCTCAAGAGCCTTGGCGTTAAGGGTGATGATGGAGTTGAGCGTGGGGCCCTTTTGGTCGTAGGCAGCGATGCGGGCCAGGTAGAGGGAGACGAGTTTTTCGGAGGTCAGAGTCCCCTGAGCCATCGCGAGCTGAAGCTCGGGTATGGTGGCGTCCGCCAGCGCGACGCGGGTTTTAGCGGGTTCGGCGGCTTGGAGCGCGCTGCCGGAAATGACCAATGACGAATGTCCAACGACCAATGAACAGAGGGCGAGGCGGAGGAGGTGCATGTTAAATTAATAAGAGAACTTCTCGCCGGGGAGGGCGGGCGTGCTCTCCGGTGATTTACGGTGGCGAGTGGCGGCCTCGTAGGCGGAGGCGAACTTGATGAGGGCGGGCTCGCTGTAAGGACGGCCGAGGAACTCGAGGGCGATGGGGCGGTTCTCGGAGACGAAGCCGGCGGGCACGAGCAGGCCGGGGAAACCGGTTTGGGAACTGAGCGGGTTGTCAGCGTCCTTGTTGGTCCAGCCGTCCTTGATTTTGGTGGCGGGCAGGGTCTTGAACGGGAAGACCAAGGCGTCGAGCTGGTAGCGGTCCATCAGATCGACGACGGCCTTTTGGATCGTCTCGCGGTTTTTGAGTCGGGCGACGTAGGCGGGATTGTTATCGAGATCGGTGACGGCGTTTTGCTTCTCAATATTTTTGAGGTGCTCGGGGTTTTTAGCGATCATCTCGGTGAGGTCCTTGTAGGGTGAACCGGAGCCGAGGCGGGCGAGGAAAAGATTGGTGGACGCGCGCTTTTCCCATTGGGCGACGCGGGTGTCGGAGAGGATGTCGAGAAGTGGGAGACCGGTGGAGATGGGGTCGTAGATGACGGCGCCGGCGGCCTTGAGGTCCTTGATGGCCGTCTCGATGAGAGCGAGGCCCTCGGCGTGTTGCGGGCCGGAGCGGAACATATCGCGGAGGACGCCGATGCGGGCGCCCTTGAGTCCGTTTTTGGGATCAACGAAAGAGAGGAACCCCTCAGGCGGGATCTGTCCGCGGGAAGACATGGTGACGAGATCCTCGGCATCGACGCCTGCGATGACATCCAGAGTGGCGGCGAGATCGTAAACGGAGCGGGTCATGGGACCGCCGCGCTCGTGGGTGAAGGCGCTCATGATCATGCCGCCGCGGGAGACGAGGCCGAGGGTTGGCGCGAGACCGACGAGATTATTTTCCGACGTGGGGTTGCGGATGGAGACGCCGGTTTCGGAGCCGAGGCCGACGGTGGCGAAGTAGGCGGCGATGCCGGCACCGGTGCCGCTGGAGGAGGCGCCGGGAACGTAGTCGAGGTTGTAGGGGTTTTTTGTCTGGCCGATGATCGTGCTGGCGCCCCAGTTGGTCTTGGCGAACCAGTCGAGGGTGTTGACCTTGGCGAGGATGATGGCACCGGCCTCCTTGAAGCGGGTGACGACAAAGGCGTCGCGAACAGGCATGGCGTTCTTGAGGCCGATGAAGCCGCCGGTGTTGGGCATGCCAACGACATCGAAGAGGTCCTTGAGGATGACGGGCACGCCGTGGAGGGGAGAGCGCGGACCCTTGGTTTTACGCTCGGCGTCGAGAGCGCGGGCCTCGGCGAGGGCATTTTGGTTGAGAGTGACGACGGTGTTTACGGCCGGCCCCTTTTTGTCGTAGGCCTCAATGCGGGCGAGGTAGAGCGAGACGAGTTTTTCGGAAGAAAGAGCCCCGGCGTCGAAGGCGGCGTTGATGTCCGCGATCGTGGCGGTGGCCAGATCGAACTCCGCTGCGCGGAGTTCGCCTGGAATAACCAATGCCAAATGAACAATGGCCAATGCGGCGCAGAGGCGACGAATTACAAATGGCCAATGACCAATGACCAATGAGGCGCAGGGGCGACGAATTACCAATGGCCAATGACCAATGGCCAATGAGCGGAGCAGGAGGCGGGTGTGGCGGAGGGGGCGCATGGGAGATAGGGAGCGGAATCAATACTGGTCGAAGACGCGTTTGATCTCGGCGAGATCGGTGGACTTGGAGAGCGCGAGTTGGAGTAGGATGCGGGCCTTTTCAGGCGGGAGGTTGTCGCCTGGGACGACCTTCGATTCGGTGCGGCGAGGGGTCTGCTGGACGCGACCGCCATCGGTGCGGGCGGTTGCGACGATGACCACCCCGGCGGCCTGGGCTTTCTTGATGGCCTCAGTCATGCTGTTGGGGATTGAACCCGCGCCGGTGCCGTCGACGACGATACCCTTGACCCCATTGGCGACCATCGCATCCACAATGTAGCCAGGGGTCTCGTGGTAGGTGTAGATCACCTCGACGGGAGGGAGCGTGGCGGGAAGTTTAGCGACATGGAACTCGGACTGGAAGGTGTGGCGGCGGGTCGGCTCGGTGTAGAATTTGACGATGTCGGGGTCGGCGACGCCGATGACGCCGACGTCAATGCCTTGAAAGGTATGCATCCGGTAGGCGCTGGCCTTGGTGACATCGCGGATCGGGAAAACATTTTGGTTCATCGCGTGGAGGACGCCCTTAGATGAGGCTTCGGGGGTGGCGGCGACCCGGACGGCGTTGACCATGTTTAGAGGGCCATCGCCGGAGAGGGCGGTCCAAGGACGCTGTGCGCCGACCATGACGACGGGCTTCTTGATATCCACGGTGAGGCTCAGGAAGTAACCGGTCTCGACCATGATATTGGTGCCATGAGTGATGACGACGCCATCAATGGACGGGTCGGCGGCTATTTCCTGGAGACGACGGGCGACCTTGAGCCAGTGGGCGGTATCCATCGTGGACGGTTCGCCGGGTGCGCGGAGGTCTTCGGGTGTGACCTTGGCGTAAAGGGCGAGGTCGGGCAGATCGGCGATCCACTGCTCGGGATTGAGGCGGGGGGCAACGTAGTTGGTGACGTTAAGTCGGTCCTTGGCTGTGCCCGAGATGGTGCCGCCGAGAGAGACGAGGAGAACATGTGGCTTGGGCTGAACGCCGGGAGGGATGCGGTCGGGAATCTCGGCGGCCGAGATTCCCGAAATGACCAATGAACAATGACCAAAGACGAATGCGGCGGTGAGCCGACGAATGACGAAGGACCAATGCCCAATTACCGATGACGAGGCAGGGGGGCGAAGATGGGAAAGGGAGGCTTTCATGTGGAGCGTGGCGATATGGGAGGTGGCGCTGGTCTGTATTGAGAGACTCAATATTCGTTAAAAATGCGCTGTAGCTCGCGGGTCTCGGTTGTCTTGGTGAGGGCGAGGCGGAGGAGTATCCGGGATTTCTGCGGATTGAGGTTGTCGGAAGTGACCTGGCCGCGGGCGGCGACGTTGGAGCTGATGGTCACACGACCCGCTCCCTTGCGGTCGCTATGCACTATGACCACACCCTTGGACTGGGCGGCTTGGATTGCCTTGGCGAAGGCGGGGGAACCATCGGCGAAAACGATGCCCTTAGCTCCGGCCTCGGTGAGCGCGGCGATGGGGGCGGGGCTGGCCTCTTGGTAGCCGTAAACGACATCCACCATCGGAAGTGTAGTGAGAGCGGAGATATCAAACTCGGACGCGGCGGTGTGCTTGCTAAGCAGCTTGCGGTAGAAGACGACACGATCCGTATCCACGAAACCGATCGGACCGAGCTCGCGGGAGACAAAAGTCTCGACGTGGTAGGTGTGGCCCTTGGTGACGAAGCGGGCTGAGTGGATGGTATCGTTGAGGACGACGAGAGCACCATGGCCGGCGGCCTCAGGGGTGGCGGCCACGCGGACGGCGTTGTAGAGATTATACGGGCCATCGCGACTGATGGCGGTGAAGGGCCGCATGGCACCGACCACGACGACGGGTTTGGAGGACTTGACGGTGAGGTGGAGGAAAAAGGCAGTCTCCTCGAGCGTGCCCGTGCCGTGGGTGACTACCGCTCCGCTGACCTCAGGGCGGGCGAGCTCTTTGGTGATGGCCTTGGATAAACGAAGAAGTTTCTCGGCATCCATGTTGCCCGAACCGACGTTGGAAATCTCGGTGACCTCGATGCGGGCTAGGCCTTTGAGTTCGGGAAGATCGGCGAGAAGTTCATCGGGGGTTACGCGACCGGCGTTGTATTCCATGAGCGTGAGGCGGTGAGCGCCCTTGCTTTGGATGGTTCCGCCGGTGGTGAAGAGTGCAACGAGGGGGAGATTGTCCGCGGCGGCCGTGGAAATGACCAATGACGAATGGCCAATGACCAATGAGAGGAGGAGGAGTCGGAGAAGACGCATGGTGAAATTAGTAGGAGATTTTTTCGCCGGGGAGGGCGGGCGTGGTGGGCGGTGTGGCGCGGGCCTTGGAGGCTTGTTCGAAGGCGAAGCCGAGCCCGAAGAGACGCGGCTCGGAGTAGTTCGGGCCCATGAAAGAAAGCGTGACCGGCAGGCCCTCCGGAGTGACGCCAGCGGGGACGATCAAGTCGGGGAAGCCCGTGATGTTGGCGATGCTGGTGGGACTCGGGGCGCGCGGCTTGGAGTAGTCGGTATCGAGCCGGACGGCGGGGACCTGGTTGGTCGGATAGATGAAGGCGTCGAGGTTCTGGTTCGCCATGATGCCCTCCAAGATACCGGCGATCATCGCGGGTGCGTGGGCGGCGGTGGCGAGGTAGACGGGGTCGTCGAGATCATAGCCGGCCTGCTCGTCTTTGAACTGCGCCCAACGGCTCGGGTTGGCGAGTTGGCCGGGCTTGGGTGTGAACTTTTCGGAGAGGGCGATCAGGTCGGCGAGTGTGCGCGGATAACCGGGTTTGAGGGTGGCGAGGTAGGTGCCGACTTGGGCCTTGAATTCGCCGGGGCGCATGACCTCGTGCATCGGTTGGCGATCGAGGATGAATTTAGGTAGGGAAATCTCGACGATGGTGGCACCGGCGGCCTCGAGGCGGGCGCGGCTGGCGGCGACGACCTTTTTAACGCCCTCGTCAATGCCGGCGTAGTCGGCAAGGAGACCGAGACGTGCGCCGCGCAGGGCGTCGGTTTTGAGAAAAACGGTGTAGTCGGTGTGGTATTTTCCGGCGCTGTTAAACGTGGCGGAGTCGGCGGGATCAACGCCCACCATGGCACCGGTTGACACGGCGACATCGTAAACGCTGCGAGCCATGGGGCCGCTGGTGTCAAAGGACAGACCGAGGGGAATTATGCCATCGCGGGAGAGCAGGCCGCGGGTGGGTTTGAGAGCGGCGATGCCATTGGCGAGGGCGGGATTGCGGATGGAGCCGCCGGTGTCGGTGCCGAGGGCGACTGGGGCAAACCAGGCGGCGACGGCGGCACCTGAACCGCCGGAGGAACCAGCCGGGCCGCGGGCAAGATCGTGGGGGTTGAGCGTTTGGCCACCGAGGGAAGAGAAGCCGTTGGTTTTGGCGCTGGAGGCGAACTCCGAGAGGTTGGCCTTGGCCAGGATGACGGCGCCGGCAGCGCGGAGTTTTTTGACGATAAAGGCATCGTCGGGCGGGATGGAGCCCTCCAGGAAAACGGAGCCGCCGGTGTTGGGCATATCGAAGGTATCGTGATTATCCTTCAGGATGACGGGGATGCCGTGCATGGGGCCGCGGGATTTACCAGCCTTGCGTTCGGCATCGAAGAAACGGGCTTCAGCGAGCGCCTTCGGGTTGACGAGGATGAGAGCGTTGAGTTTGGGGCCGGCGTTGTCGTAGGCGGCGATGCGTGCCAGCGAGAGCGAGATCAGTTTTTCGGAACTAAGGGCTCCGGCGGACATGGCGGCCTGGAGGTCGGCAATGGTGGCCGATTCAAGGGTGAGGGTGGCGGCGCGCAGTGAGTGGACGGGCGCCAGCAGGGACAGACCAAGGGCGACGAGGAGAGGGCGCATGGAAAGATGTTTAAGGTGAAAGATTAAGTTGAAGCCGGGCGGACTGGCGGAACACGGGCAGGAATGCCTGTGCCAAGGGGGCTCAGTAGCTGATTTTCTCGCCGGGGAGGGCGGGCGTGCTCGGCGGAAGTTTGCGTACGTCGCCGGCCTTGGCTTCGTAGCCGGCGGCGAGCTGGATCAACGTGGGCTCACTCCATGGGCGTCCAAGGATTTCGAGGCCAACCGGGTTGCCGTCGGCGGTGAAGCCCATCGGGACGATCATGGCGGGCAGGCCGGTGACCGGGCTCAGCTGGTTGGGCGTGTATTGGCGCTCGGCGTCATCGCGGGGACCGAGCGGGAGGGGCTTGGTGAGTTTGTGGGGGTAGATAAGGGCATCGACCTGGTAACGATCCATGAGGTCGATGACGGCCTGGCGCAGGGCGGCTTTGCCCTTGAGTGTGGCGCGGTAGGCGGGGTCGCGGTTGAGGTCGAAGGGCTTGGCGAGGGCGGCCTTATCGGCGTCTCGCGTGGGGATGTCCTTGTGGCCGAGAAGGAGCTCGGTGGCGTTCTTAAACGGATAACCCGGGCCTTGGCGCGCGAGGTAGAGATTGATGGCGTGGATCCGCTCGTAGCGCGAAGGCGAGGAGTTCGCCTCGAGGTAATTCGGGAGATCGATGCCGAGGGAAACAGGGCGAAAAACCTTGGCACCGTTCTTGGCAAACACGGCGATGGCTTTTTCAGCCATGGCGATGATCTCGGGCTCGGGTTTGGGCTTGGTGAAATCGTAGCCTTCCTTAAGCACACCCAAGCGCATGCCGCTGATGCCGTCGGTCTTCACAAAGCTAACGTAGGGTTGGTCAGGCATCTGGCCGAGGCTCTGGGCAGTCCAAAGGTCGAAGGCGTCGAAACCGGCCATCACGTCGAGCATGACGGCGAGATCGGCCACGCTGCGTGTCATCGGTCCGCCGCGTTCACCGGTGATGTAGCTCGCCATCTGGCCGTCGCGGGAGATGAGCCCGGACGTGGTGGAGAGCCCGTAGAGATTGCTGTCACTCGTGGGGGTGCGAATGGAGAAACCGGTCTCGGTGCCGAGCCCGCCCGCACCCAAGACGGCGGCGACAGCCGCGCCAGTGCCGGAGCTAGACCAGCCGGATGTGCGGGTGAGGTCGTAGGGGTTGCGGGTGTTGCCGCCGAGCGTGCTGGCGGCAACATGGGGCGGATTGGCAAACCAGTCGGACTGGTTGAGCTTCGCCAGGATGATGGCGCCAGCGTCCTTGAGCTTGGTGATTACGAAGGCGTCCTTGGTGGGCTTTACGCCTTTGAGAGGGAGGTAACCGCCAGTGGTGGGCATGTCGACCGTGTCGAATACATCTTTAACCACGATGGGCACGCCATGGAGAGGCGAGCGCGGACCCTTGGTTTTGCGCTCGGCGTCAAGGGCCTTGGCCTCGGCGAGGGCGTTGGCGTTGATGTGGAGAACGCTGGCGATCTTCGGGCCTTGCGAATCATAGGCGGCGATGCGCGCCAGGTAGAGTTGCGTGAGCTTCTCGGATGTCAGAGCTCCGGACTGCATGGCGGCTTGAGTTTCTGCGAACGTCGCAGTCGCGAGATCAAACTCCGCGGCGTGGGTGGTGCTGGCGAGGGCGATGGCCAGGAACAGGGTACGAACCAAAGAAGGTTTCATAAAAGCGATGGTAGAGGCCGATTAGTAGCTGAATTTCTCGCCGGGTAAGGGAGGCGTGGATATGGGGAGACGGCGGTGATTGGTGGCCTGCTCGTAGGCGTAACCGAGGCTGATCAGGCGGAATTCGCTGAACGGACGACCGAGGAATTCGACGCCGACGGGGACGCCGATGGGGGCGTCTTTGGTGGGCGGAGAGAAGCCGCCGGGGACGGTCAAGGCAGGCAGGCCGGTGCAGGAGGCCATGAAGCCGTTGCGCTCGATCTGCTCGGGATCCTTGGTGGCCGGGACGACGAGGCGGCGCTGGTGAGGGAAAAACAGCGCGTCGAGTCCGTGGGCATCCATGACGGCGACGAGGCGATCACGGAAAACCACCTGTGCCTTCATACGTTTTTGATATTCGGGGGAGCGAAGGGCGTCCTCCTTGGCCTCGGAGGATTTCTTGAGCGACTGATAAACTGGCGGATGGGTGTTGCCGGCGGCGGCGACGTATTCGGCGAGGTTTTTGTAAATGGACTTGGGGCCGTTGCCGGCGAAGTAGGCGTCCATGCCCCATTTGACCTCGAAGTTGCTGACGGAAATCTCGTTGCTGTTTTTGGCGTATTGGCCGGCCTCGGGAATCTGGAGCGTGACGACCTCGGCACCGGCGGCGCGGATATCGGCGAGGGCGATGGAAGTGACGGCGGTGACCCAGGCGTGCTCAGGGTGGGAACCATCGCCGACCAGATCGGTGACGAAGCCGATACGGGCTCCCTTCAGTGAATCAGGGATGAGCGCGGCGGCGTAGGTGACGGGGGCCTTGCCCACGCCGTTCCAAGTGGAGGTATCGGCGGGGTCGAAGCCAACGAGGTAATCCATCATCACGGCGGCGTCGGCGACATAGCGCGTGATCGGACCGGCAGTGTCCTGCGTGTAGGAGATCGGAATGATGCCGTCGCGCGAGATCAGGCCGAAGGTCGGGCGCAAGCCGACGCCGTTGTTGGCGGAGGCCGGTGAGCGGGTGGATTGGCCTGTGTCGGTGCCGGTGCCAAGGATGCCAAACGTGGCGGCGATAGCGACTCCGGTGCCGCCGGACGAACCGCCGGGCGTGCGGGTGAGATCGTAGGGGTTGAGCGTCTGGCCCATCAAGGAGCTGATGGAAACGCCGGAGCGGGCGAGTTCGGAGAGGTTGACCTTGGCGAAGATGATCGCCCCGGCCGCACGCAGGCGCGCAACCGTGAAAGCGTCATCGGGCGCCATGTTGGCAGTGAGCGCAACCGAGCCCCCGGTGGTGGGCATGTCGTAGGTGTCGTAGTTGTCCTTCAACAACACGGGAATGCCATGGAGTGGCGAGCGGGGGCCCTTGGCCTTGCGCTCGGCGTCGAGGGCGCGTGCGATCTCGATAGCCTTGGGATTGACTGCGATGACGGAGTTTACCTTCGGCCCCTTCTGGTCGTACGCATCGATACGGGCTTGAAACAAGGTGACAAGTTTCTCGGCGGTGAGCGCGCCGGCGTCGTAGGCTGCGTTGATGTCGGCAACCGTGGCGGTGGAGAGATCGAACTCCGCGGCGCGGACTTCAACTGGAATGACCAATGCCGAATGACCAATGACCAATGAGGCGAGCAGCAGGCGGGCGTGGCGTGAAAGACGCATGGCGGGTGACGATGGAAGTTAGTAAGTGAACGATTCGCCCGGGAGGACCGGCGTAGAGGAGGGAAGGATACGGTAGTGGGTGGCGACTTCGTAGCCGTGGGCGAGGGCGAGGAGATCGCGCTCGGCGAAGGCGCGGGAGAGGAACTCGATGCCTACGGGCTGGTTGAGGCTGGTGAAACCGGCGGGCACGCAGATGGCGGGAAGTCCCGAGACGGAGCTGAGCTTCACCTTGGTGTAAACCTGCGGCTCGTTGATGTATTGCGCGGGGTAGAGGTTGTGCAGGTAAACGAGGCCATCGAGTTTCTGGTCATCCATGAGCTTTTCGAGGGCGGCGCGGAGGGTGGCGCGTTTGGCGACATCGCGCTTGTAGGCGGCGTCGGTTTCGCGCGGAGGCGAAGTAAGCGCCTTGGTGTAGCTGGCGTGCTTGTTCCAGATGATGCCGCCGTCTTTGATCAAATCGGCGAGATTCTTGATGGGGGAGGTGGGCCCGAGGGAGGCAAAGTAGTGGTTAAGTCCGTCGCGCAATTCGGCGGGGCCGATCGCGGGCGTGTTAAGCAACTCCGTGACGTTTTCAGGAATGGCGGCGGGCTCGACTAGGATCGCCCCGGCGTCTTTGAGTTCGCCCAAGGCGCGCTCGGTGATGGCGCGGGCCTCGGCGGTGACGGGATCAGTGGAGGTGAAGACCTGGCGGAAAACGCCAAGGCGCGCGCCCTTTAGGCGATCGGGCGGGAGCTGGCCGATGAAAGGTTTGTTAGCGAGAACGGCGGCACTGCGCTGGGTGAGGGGATCGGCGGGATCCAGGCCGATGCTGTAGTCGAGCATGACGCCCAGGTCGGCGACATAGCGGGCCATGGGGCCGACGCGATCGAGGGTGGTGGAGTTCGGGATGACACCATCGCGGGAAACGAGGCCCTCGGTGGGGCCGAGGCCGACTACATTGTTGTGAAAGGCGGGGCCGCGGGTGGAGGAACCGGTCTCGGTGCCAAGGGCCACAGGCGCGTAAACGGCAGCAAGAGCGCCGCCGGAACCGGAGCTGGAGCCGTCGTTGTGACGGGCGAGGTTATAGGGGTTGCGGGGAACTCCGCCGAGCGTGCTCGCGCCGTTGAGGCCGGGCGCACCGGAGGCGAATTCGGAGAGATTTGATTTGGCGAGGATGACGGCACCGCCTTCGCGGAGTTTTTTAACGATAAAGGCGTCGTCGGGCGGCACGCTGTTTCGTAGAGCGAGCGTGCCGCCGGAGTCGGGCTGGTCGAAGGTGTCGATGCAGTCCTTCACGATCACGGGGATGCCGTGCATGGGACCGCGCCGACCCTTGGTTTTGAGTTCGGCGTCGAGCTTGCGTGCGTCGAGGCGTGCACGAGCGTTTACGGCGATGATCTGGTTTAGCGCGGGCCCGCGTTGGTCATAGGTAGCGATGCGTTCCAGGTAGAGCTCCACCAGTCGTTCGTAGGTCAAGGCACCGGCATCCACGGCGGCATGGATGTCGGCGACGGAGGCGGTGGTGAGGTCAAACTGAGCGGCGGGGAGGGCGGGGGCTCCGAACAGCGGCAGTGTGGCCGCGAACAGGCGGGAACGTAGGGAACTCATGGCAGGAACGCGGGAACGACGGTTTGTTAGTAAGAAAACTTGTCTCCGGGCAGGGCGGGTGTGAGGGCGGCGGGCTTGCGGTTCTTCGAGGCCTGCTCGTAGGCGTAGGCGAGCTTGAAGAGCACGGGCTCGGAGTAGGGGCGACCGAGGAACTCGACGGATATGGGGCCGTTTTCCTTCACAGTGTAGCCGGCGGGGACGAGTAACGCGGGAAGACCCGTCACGGAGCTCACAGAGTTGTCTTTCTCGGCTACGTTACGATCGAGGTGGCCCTCGGGGGGGAGCGTCTTGAACGGATGGACGAGGGCATCGAGTTTATACTTGTCCATGACCTCGACGATGGCGTCGCGGATGGACTCCTGCATGTCGCGGCGGGCGAGGAAGTCGGCGTGGTGGTCGAGCGAACGGAACTCGGCATAGCCCTTGCGGATGCTCGGCTTCACGAGCTCTCCGTAGGCCACGAGTTCGTCCATGTTCTTGATGACGGCGTTCGGGCCGAGGCGGCGGAAGTAGAGGTCGTAGGAGAACTGCGCCTCGTGGTAATTCGTGCGCATGCCACCGGATGAATCAAGGACCGTGAACAGATCAATGCCTAGGGTGACTCCCTCGACGATGATCGCACCCTCGCTCTTCATCTGGGCGATTGCTTTGTCGATGAATGCGGTGCCTTCAGCGTGTTTTTCTCCCTTGCGGAAGAGGTCTCGGAAGATGCCGATGCGGGCACCCTTGAGTCCGTCTTTCTTGAGGAATTGCGTGTAGGAGCCGTCGGGCATGTTACCCGGCGTGGTGATGGTGAGAAGATCCTCGGCGTCGAAACCGGCGACGACATCCGTGAGGGCGGCAACGTCATAAACGTTGCGGGCCATTGGGCCGGCGCGCTCCTGCGTGAACGACGTCATGACCTGGCCGGTGCGCGAGATGAGGCCGCGGGTCGGAGCAAGGCCGGCGAGGGAGTTGTTCGCCGTAGGATTACGAATAGAGACGCCTGTCTCGGAGCCGAGACCGACGTGGGCGAAGGTGGCGGCCAGCGAGGAGCCGGTGCCGCCTGAGGAGCCGCCGGGCGTGATGTCGGCGTTGTAGGGATTAAGCGTGCGGCCGAGTACGGTGCTCTGGTCTCCGGGCTTGGGAACGCCGAACCAGTCGCTCATGTTGACCTTGGCAAGGATGATGGCTCCGGCGTCACGGAGGCGCTTCACCACGGCGGCGTCGTGAATCGGAAGCGAGTTCTTAAGGGGAAGGAAACCGGCGGTGGTGGGCATGTCTTTCGTATCGAAGAGATCCTTCAGCACCACAGGAACGCCGTGCAGGGGGGAACGGGGGCCCTTGGCCTTGCGCTCAACGTCGAGTGCGCGAGCGGTCTCAAGCGCCTTGGCGTTGAGCGTGATGATCGAATTGATCTTCGGGCCGGCCTGGTCGTAGGCCTCGATGCGTTTCAGGTATAGTCCCACCAGTTTCTCAGAGGTGAGCGGACCGGCGTCCATAGCGGTTTGAATGTCGGCGACCGTGGCGGTCTCGAGATTAAACTCGGCGGAGTGGACGGGGAGAGCGGCGACAAACAGCGCGAGCGTGAGCGGCAGTGCGCGGATGGTGTGACTAAGGAAACGAGGTGCGATCATGATAAATTGAATACTGGCAAAAGGGGGTGGGCTGAAGAGGTCGGCCGGTAAGGGGCGGCACGTTGGCCGCGCAGTGAGAAGTCGGAGGTGTAAACCTGAGGCTCGTGACGAGCCGAAAAGGAGCCTCGACGGTGGCGCGGTGAAAGCACCGCGCCACCGTGAGGACAGAAGCGTTTAGAACTGCTTCGTGACTGTGATCTGATAGCCGCGTCCGGGCATCGCGGAGACGAGCACATCGCCGGCTCCGGTGCCGTTACGGCCGCGGAAGGATTGCACGTCGGTGATGTTCTTCACATCGAGCTTAATACTCCAACTGTTCTTCTTGTAGCCGACGCCGGTGTTGAACGTTAAGGCTTCGGGCAAGGTGACCGTCTGCAGACGTCCGGAGTGAATTTCCGAGATGTAGTTGCCGCTGCCGCTGATCAGGAAGCCACTGTCGAACGTATACTGGGCCTGAAGACCGTGTGAGGTGCCCGGGTAGGAGGGGTGCTCGGTCTTTTCGCCCTTAGGGACGCCGATGCTGGCCACGCCTCCCTGGGTGAAGGCTTCGGCCGGGTAGATAACGTTACCGGATCCGTCCAGCACATCGGTGAAGCCGAGTGGCTCGCCATGAACACGAACGAATTCAGTGCCGCTGAACACGAGCTCGGTCTTCTGGAAGACGGAGAACCCGCCGACCCAGAAGTTTTTATTTGGTGCGTAACGGAACTCGAATTCGATGCCTTCGCCTTTCACATTACCGAGACCGCCCGCTAGCGGGTTACCCGCAGCATCCGCAGTGACGGTGCTGCGTTCCTGACTGTATGCAGCGACAGCTGTGTAGAGTTTTCCGCCGAGGAAGTTTCCTTTGACGCCGACTTCCGTCATGACGGCCGGGTCATAGGGACCCGCTTTTACCAAGTTGCCGGGCATTGTCAGGTCCGCGCTGTCACTCAGTGCGGTTTGCTGACCAAAGGTGATGTAGGGAATGAGTCCGAACGGGGCCTTGCCCGAGAGACTGATGGTATATGACTTTCCTAAGTCATTGCCTTCGCCTGAGTTCGAGGCTGCGGCGGCGGCATTTGTGAAGGTGCCGTCTGTACCGATTGAGTAGAGTCCGGCAGGAACTTCAGTTTCTGCTTGGATGTAATCTAGGCGACCGCCTACGAGTAGGTTGAGCTTTTCGAAGAACTCGATGTCGAACATTGAACCAACGCCGCTCTCGGCGTAACTGGTCGTGATGTCACCGCTAAAAGGAGCGCCGCCGTTAAAGTAGTCCGAGTTTTCTTTAGGCGATACGAATAAATCGTCAGCGGTGCGGATGTTGTTATCAAGCGAGAGATCGGGGCGATCATCGTAGTCCCCAGAGTTGAATCGACGTGAGGCATTCGTGTAACGGAGATTGACCGAGGAGATGGTGTTAATACCGAGCCAGTCGGGCAATTTGTCGTCGGGGAGTTTGGCCTCCAAAGTGAATTTATCCTCCACAATCCAGACGTCCTGCTTTTGGTAGAATGGAAGCTCGGAATCTTTAAACTGATCCTGTGAATCAAAAAGAATCTGATTCTTGATCTTCGCGTCCGGGTTCTTGTCGTTGACGAAGTCGATGTAGGCCAAGCCCAATTTGGCGAAGAGTTCTTTCTCCAGCGCCACGTGGTGGTAGTTAATCTCGGCGGCTTTAACCGTGTCGGGATCTTGGACAAATCCTTTTGGAAGGACGTTGAGCAACTTTAAGTTATTACCGTAGCGTGCGGGGTCGGCTGCCATTGTGGCAACGAACGCCGGGTTGGATGCGTGAAGAGCGGCAAGAGCGCTATTGGCATTGGCTCCAGCGCCGGTGGGGATAACGGGGTTGGCTAGCGCGGTCGCATACTTGGTGCCCGCGCCAAAACGTTGGACAAGCGCGCGGTTGGTCGAACTGGCCGCGCCGAACACGCCGCCTACGGGTGAGCCGAGAACCATTTCCCGCTCGGAGATCTTGCCACTGCCATCCGTGTCGAGCTTCACCATAGCGCTACCGCCCCAGTAGGTGCCATCGTCGATAAGTTCTTGGGTTACGCGGTTCAGGAAGCCGCCAGCACCTTTGGTCTCTTGGTAATTAACCCCGGTTTCCATGCGCCATGATTTGTTGATGTCTTTAGAGATGGCACCCTGTATCACTTTCTGTCCGAGCGGCACGTTCACGTAATAAGAGTCGGAGTCTTCGACCAAACCGAAGAGGTAGTAACCACCGGGATTTTCGTCTTTTTTGCCGAGCTTGAGTGAACCGCCGTAGCCGAACGAGGCGATGCGCTTGTTCTCGCTGCCAAACGTTAATTCAGCGAAGCCCTTGGACTCGTCCAAGTAAGCGCCGGCGCGGGAGCGGCCGGACTTGGGCGTCATGTTAGTGTAGCCGCCGATCTTGCCGGAGCCAAAGTAAGCGGGCGCGGGACCGCGAACCACTTCGACTTGGTCGTTGGCGGCAAGTACGGTGCGCGAGTTGCCCTGGGGCTCGATGCGCTTCATGCCGCGGAAATAGGTGTCCGCGGTCATATTGCGGATATCGATGTTGCCCTGGATGCCCCACCGGGTGGTGGTGTTGGCATTCGGGACGATACGCGAGAGATCGGACACCTCGCTGATCGCCATGTTGGCGAGCATCTCGGAGCTGACAACGGAGACGGAACGGGGAGTCTCGACAATCGTCTTGGAGAAGCCGATCGCGCCCTCGATGGGCTGCGTGGGCAGAATGAAATTCGGGTCTTGGGATTCCTGGACGGAGAACTCTTCGAGGGTGATGATTTCTTCGCCGGCCTTGGCTGGTGCCGGAGTGGTCTGTGCGTGAAGCAGGCCAGCGGGGGTCATCAAACATAGAGTGGAACTGACGAGCACGCCGCCTTTGCGCAGGCACGACGGCGTCCTCGGGATGGGCTTTGTCTTCTTTTTCATGTGGGCTCTGGATGTTTTCTGGATGTGTCGTTTGCTAATGATGCGGTTGGTGGTTTGCGCATTTCACCGAATCAAGTTGGTCATTATTTGACTGGGCGCTGTTGCGAACAGCGCCGTGCCAATGTGGTCGACAACTCAGCACCCACTGTGCCCAGAGCGCGTTCCGTTAAACGTAGGCTGGGTAGTTTGATAAGATTCAACAGGCGCGTTGCGCTGATTCACTTCTGCTCAAGCGCACCAGGGTTGAGGACCGATTCTGCCCTGCCGCGCGGTTACAACCCGCACAAGCCGGATCAGGGCAGTCATCAGCCGCTGCTGTGCGTGGTGGCTGGATACTCTTCTTAGGCGTAGATCATGTCCTCTGAGCGGCCGGTCCTTCAGGCAGTAGTTTTGCGTGGAATCAACGGCTCCGCATAGGTCAGAGCATTTTAATGAAAACGGTAGCCGTTTAAGGCAGCGCAGACTTCCAGTCTGCTCCGGCAGGCGTCCGAGGCAGACAGGGAAGTCTGCGCTACTTTTTCGGCTGCCCGAACCAGCCCACACGGAGGAGGGCCCTCCCGTTGCTCGATTTCGAGGCGCGACCCATCGGGGGCGTGCCTTTTTTGTGGCCTCGCCGTCTGGCCGCCTATTCTTTTCGTTTTAATCTCCGCTGTCTTTGCCTGCCATGAACCCGCCCCTTACGATTTGGTGTAACGCCACGCTCTCCGCCCCCGCCGAACAACGGCTTGCCTTCGGGCTCGCCGAGCACCGGCTGGTTTTCGCCCAAAAGCGCTCCGCTTCCGTGCTAGCTGCCGGCCCTTCCGACGCCGGTTTTTTGGAGGCCGATGTGGTGCTGGGTCAGCCCGACGCGGGCGATTGTTTACGGAACCCAAAACTCCGCTGGCTCGCGGTGACCAGCGCGGGTTACGGGCGCTACGATACCCCCGAGTTTTTGGAGAAATTTCGCGCCCGGGGTTCGGTGTTCACCAGCAGTTCGAGCGTCTTTGCCGAGCCCTGCGCCCAACACGTTCTCGGGATGATGCTCGCCCTCGGCCGTCAACTGCTCGCCTCTCACGCCGAGCAACTCGGGGAGCGCCGCTGGCAGTTTTTCGAGCGTCGCGCAGCCTCGGTGCTGCTCAACGGCCAGACCGTTCTCCTGCTTGGTTACGGCACGATCGCGCGGCGGTTAACCGAACTGCTCGCCCCCTTCGGGATGAAAATCTACGCCGTGCGCCGTAAAACCCACAGTGAGCGCGGCGTTCACGTCATCTCCGAAGAACGCGTTTCTTCGGTGCTGGGCGAGGCCGACCACATCATCAACTTGCTGCCCGACAACGAGGCCACCGCCAACTACGTCAACGCCCGCCGACTGAGTGCGTGCAAGCCGGGGGCGCGGTTTTATAACATCGGGCGCGGCTCCACGGTGGACGAACGTGCGCTGGTGCAGGCGCTGGAAAACGGGCGGCTTGGGGCGGCTTATTTGGACGTTTTCGCCGAGGAGCCGCTGCCGACGTCGAGCCCGTTGTGGACGGCGCCGAATTGTTTTATCACCCCGCACACGGCCGGCGGGCGCAGCGACCAGGATCTCGCTCTGGTCGGGCATTTTTTGGAAAACTTCGCCGCGTTTGTCGCGGGTGGTGCGGCGATGACGGACCGGGTGGTGTGAGGCTAATTAGCTTTAGGCTTGAGGGCTACGGAATCCTTGAGCTCACGCTCAAGGCCACGGGAGTGGAGGCGTGAAGCTCAACGCAGGCCTACGGGGGAGGTTCGGGGTTGGGATGTGGCCTACGGGGAGGTTCGGGGCTGGGATGTGGCCTTGAGCGTGAGCTCAAGGTTCGGCTAGGCGCTGCCGGAAGGCGTTTGCCGCTTTGCGCGGATGTTCCCTTCTTTTGGTTTGGCGCGGACGAATTCTGTCCCCACGGTTTACCTGTCGTTAGCATTTCGTTGAACCCCATTGATCGCTCGCCATGGCCGATGACTTTTTGAACCCTGTTTCCCCCGCTCGCCCCGCGCAGTTGACGATGGCTTTGGAGCTTGAGGCGGCGGAGAAGGAGTTTTCGGTAAAGATGCATCTTGCCCGCGAGCTCACCGAGTCGGCGCTGTCGCGCAAAGCCCTGCAAGCGCTACTTGAGGATCAGAAGCGCGTGGAAGCGGCGTTACGGGCCACCGAACGGCGTTACCGTACCCTGTTTGAAGGTGCCCCGGATCCGGTTTTTTTGCTCTCAATCGAGCCGACGAATTCCGGCCGAATCCTGGATGTAAACGAGTCGGCGTGCCGGGCTTATGGATACAAGCGCGAGGAGCTGCTAGCCATGCGTATTACGGATTTGAACACGGCAAAATCGGGCGCGACGGCGGCGGCGCGCATCAAGCGTATGTTGGCAGGCGACGGCTTGGCGTTTGAGTTCATTCACCGCCGCAAGAACCTGTCTGAATTCCCCGTGGAGGTGAATGCCAGCTTGGTGGAGCTGGATGGGCGGGTGTGCATGCTGGCGTTTGGCCGTGACATCACTGCGCACAAACGCGCCGAGGCTGCACTCGCGTTAAAAGAAAACCGCTTCCGTGCGATCATCGAGGTTTCGCCGGTGCCGATGGCGCTCAACGACGACCGCGGCGTGATCACGTTCCTGAACCCGGCGTTCACCCAGATTTTCGGTTATTCGCGGGAGGACATTCCCACGCTCGCGGAGTGGTGGGCCAAGGCTTATCCCGATGCGGCATATCGCCAGTGGGCGAGCGGTATTTGGCAGGTAGAGTTGGAGCGCTCAAAACGCTCCGGCACCCCGTTTACGCCGATGGAGTTCACCCTCACGTGTAGAAATGGGATGCGTAAGACGGTACTGGCCAATGCCGCGCCCAGTTCCACGGCCTACGAGACCGATCATCTGGTGGTGTTGTACGACATCACTGACCGCAAAGAGGCGGAGGCGGCCTTGTGCGAGTCGGAGGCCCGTTGGCGTTTCGCCATGGATGGTTCCGGCGATGGCATGTGGGATTGGCGTGTCGATACCGGTATGGTGTTTTACTCCAAGCGGTGGAAATCGATGCTCGGTTACGCCGAGGATGAGTTGAGCAACATGGTCAAGGAGTGGGAGCAACTGGTGCATCCGGACGATTTGCCGCGGGCGCTGGACTCGGCGGCGGACCATTTTCGCGGTCACTCCGAGCACCATGTCGTCGAGCAGCGCATGCGTTGCAAGGATGGTTCGTGGAAGTGGATTCTTGCGCGTGGGCGGGTGATTGAATGGTCCGCGCCGGGCAAACCACGGCGCATGATCGGCACCTACACCGATATCGATTTGGAGAAGCGTCGCGAGGAGACCCAGCAGGCGCTGGTGCGGCGGCTCGATTTGGTGATGCGTGCCTCGAACCTCGGGGTGTGGGAGTATGATTTGCAGACCGGTTACCTCGACTGGGACGATGCCATGCACTCGCTCTTTGGTTGGAGTCGTGAGGAGGCGGGTGGTTCGCTTGAGGCTTTTCGCAGTAGCGTCCATCCTGACGATCTGGCGCGCATGGACCAGACGATCGTGGACATGCGCGGCGGGCGGGTTTTTCAATCCTTCGAGTTTCGCATTATCCGCCGCTCCGACGGGGCATTGCGCACGATTGAGGGCAACGGCTACCTGTTGCGCGACGGCGATGGGTTGCCGCAGCGCTTACTGGGCATGAACCGCGACATTACGGATAAAAAGGAGGCGGAGTTGAGTCGGCGGCAGTTGGAAATCCAGTTTGGGCAGGCGCAGAAGATGGAGACGCTCGGCACGCTGGCAGGAGGCATTGCGCATGACTTTAATAATTTGTTGGCCGGCATGATTGGCTGCCTCGAACTGGCGCTGCCGTTGTTGCCCGAAGCGCATCCTGCGGGTGATTGGATGGGGCGGGCACGGGGCGCGGGGCTGCGTGCGCGCGATTTGGTCAAGCGCCTGATGTTGTTCTCGCGGCGCACCCCTAGTGTTGGTCGCAAATCAATGCAGGTTAAGCAGTTAATAGATGAAACGCTGCCGATTCTAAACGCCAGCTTGCCGTCCTCGATCGTAATCCGCACCCAGAAAAATCCCGCATTGAGCGAAGTTTTGGGCGATTACGGCCAACTCCAGCAGGTTCTCATGAACCTGTGCTTGAATGCTGCCCACGCCATTGGGGCCAAACAAGGCCAGATCACGCTGGATGTGCGTCCCGCCGAGGAATTGTCGGTCGATGGCCGGATGAATCCGGCGGGCGCACAGGTGTGTTTGTCGGTGGCCGATGATGGCTGCGGCATGGATCAGGAGACGCAGGCGCGAATCTTCGACCCATTTTTCACCACCAAGCCCGAAGGCCAGGGAACGGGGCTGGGGCTGTCGATTGTGCACGGCATCGTGCACGATCATGGGGGGACGATTCGCCTGCGCAGTGCGCCCGGACAGGGGACCTGCTTCGAGGTTTACCTTCCGGTTATTCAGAAGACACCGGTGGTGGTTGAGCCGCCGAGTGCGCCGGTGGCGGTGTTGGCCGGGGGCGGCCGCAAGGTGTTGCTGGTCGATGACGAGGAAGTGCTGCGCACGTTTGTGGCCGCCGTGCTCACCATGGCCGGCTTCGAAGTCGTCGCGGCGGATAACGGGCTCAATGGCGCCGCTGTTTTCGCCGCCACCCCGGATGCGTTTTCGTTCGCCATCGTGGATCTCTCGATGCCCGGCCGCAACGGGTTCGAACTGATCGGGGATATGCGGGCGCTGCGCCCTGGTCTGCCCGTGATCTTGATGAGCGGTGACCACAACCGGTACGGCGGGGCAGGGGGTAACCTAGGCGCAGAAAGCTATATTCGCCTTTCTAAACCGTTTGCTATTGAAGAGTTGAATGCGGTAATTGCGCCGCTTCTGGAGGCTAAACCCAGCCCCTTAGCGTAGACTTTGCGGAACACTCCGCACCGGTTGTCGTGCGATTGACTGGGGGAATTTGGTAGATTCTGATTGTTTTTATGGACACCCAATCATGGCTGCATCCGCGTGACGAACTGGTGGCAACGATGGATCGTATCTATCGCTACCACATGACGACGACCTCGGGAGGTAACCTCTCGATCCTCGATCCCGATGGGAGCATTTGGATTACACCTTCCCGTGTAGATAAAGGCTCGCTGCGATCTACCGACATCGTGCGGGTCAAGGCGGATGGTTCCCGCGAGGGGCTGCACCCGCCTTCCTCGGAATTCCCCTTTCACCGGGAAATTTACCGTGTTCGCCCCGACATCAAGGCGATCGTGCACGCCCATCCCGGAGCGCTGGTGGCGTTCAGTATCGTACGCCGTTTGCCCGAGACTCGCGTGCAAACCCACGCCTACAACCTGTGCGGCAAGATCGCTTATGCGCCTTATGCCTGCCCGGGCAGTCAGGAACTAGGTGACAAAATCGCGGCTGCCTTTGCCGAGGGCGCGGACTGCGTGATGCTGGAAAATCACGGTGTGGTCATCGGTGGACGGGATTTGGCTGAAGCGTTCCAGCGTTTTGAGACCCTGGAGTTCGTGGCGCAGACGGTGATCCGCGCGTCGGCGTTGGGCGAATTGCGCACGTTGCCCAATGACATGCTCACCGGCCATGCCGTGCCGGATTACACCCCGTTGGATTCGCAGGTGCCCACCAATCATGAAAAGGAGTTGCGCACCGAAGTGTGTGCGTTTGCCCAGCGCGCTTACCGCCAGAAGCTGATGATTAGCACCGCCGGAGCCATTTCGGCGCGGTTGGACGCGCAGCAGTTTGTGATCACGCCGCGCCGCCGGGATCGGCTCGATTTGAAGCCATCCAGCCTTGTTCGCGCGACCAAGGATTCGATGGAGATGGGTAAACGTGGCAGCCGCACGAGCCGGTTGCATGGCCTCATTTACGCGGCGAATCCAGAAATCGGAGTGATCATTAATGCCCAGCCGATGTGCGCCAGTGCGTTTTGTATGAGTGATGCCGAGTTTAGCTCGCGCACCATCCCGGAGAGTTACTTGGTGCTCGGCGATGCCCCCAAGGTGCCCTTTGCCTGTGTGGTCAACGACGCCGAGGCGCTGGCGGCAAGGATGTCTCTTAAAAAATGTCCCGTCCTGCTGATTGAGAATGAAGGAGCGCTCATCGTGGGCCGTACCCTGCTGGAGGCGTTTGACCGGCTCGAAGTTTTGGAGGCCACTGCGGAAGCGCTGCAGTTGAGCCGCCCGCTCGGGCCGTTGGTGCCGATGCCCGAGAGCGCCTTGGCAGAGCTCCGCAAGGCATTCGGAATGGACTGAGCCAGAGACTGGAACGCCCAAGGTGAATCCAGTGGATTGATCATGCGTGGTCTAGGTGAGGTAAATTACCAAAGAATGCAGCTTGCTTGCAGTCGTTAGTTTATGGAGGGACGACCTCCGTGTCGTCCGTGTTCGATCCAGCCCACACGGAGGTGGGCCCTCTCTCGATCAGCGGCATGCAATCATGCCGCTGATCCCTCGTCGAATTAGCCTCATTTTGAGCGGGAATGAGGATTAGGTGCCGCCTCGGCTCAAGCGCAGGCAATGCCACTGCGTCCGTGGGCAATGCGGCCGGATTCGAAGAAGTCGCCCGGTACGGATTCAGGGCCGAACTCCGGGGCGCATTCGGCCAGGAGTTTACGCAGGTTTTCGCGGGCGCGGGCGATGCGGCTTTTGACCGTGCCGACATTGATGCGCAGGGCCACCGCGATGTCCTCGTAGGGCAACTCGATGACGTTGCGCATGGTCAGTATCTCGCGGTGCGACGGCTCCAACTTGTCCATGCAAAGGGAAATCAGCTCCACGAATTCATGGGTTGCGGTTTCTTGGGCGGGGTTGGCACCGTCGGAGGCAATCATGTCGGCGAAGGTGATGTTGGAGTCCTCGGAAGGGGGCCGCTCCAGGGAGAGGGAGTCCTGCCGGCGGCGGCGGAAAAAATACCAGTAGCGGTTGCGCGATAAGTTGAGCGCGATGCGATAAAGCCAGGTCGCCAGCGAGGAATCGCCGCGGAAGTTGGCCAGGCCGCGATGCGCGCGGATGAACGCGTCCTGGACGATTTCCTCGGCATCAGCCGCGTTGCGCAGCAGGTTATGGGCGAGGCTGAACAGGCGCGCGTGGTAGCGCTGCATGATCTCGATAAAGGCGGTCTCGTCGCCGGCATTGAAGCGCTGGACAAGAAGTGAGTCGTAGGCGGCCTCGGTTTTGGCCTCGGGTTTGGCGAGGGTTACCGTGCGGCCTGAGCGTGCGTGCTGAATCATGATTGGGCTCCGGTGAATGGATTGGGTGGCGCGGGTGTTATCAGACGAATCCCAGACTACCTTGGTACGTCCGGAGCGAGTATGGGTTCGTTAACCCAAATGTGGGCCGAAGAGGGAACCTTTCACCCCATAGGGTGGGTCTAAGGCCGGGTTTTGTGCCCATTCTCGCCCCGCCGCCTCCGTATGTGGACCCTAGGCACGTTGCCCCGCCCGGCACCGAGCGGGGCGGGGCTGGGAGCGGCCTCTGTTGGAAAAATCCCTATCCGCGGTTTTTTTTAAAAACCCCTTGGCAGGCGCGACCCGACACCTTTTCGTCCTTCTTTAATGTCCACGTTCAAACCTGCACTCCTCGCCCTCGAAGATGGTTCCGTGTTTCGCGGCCGCGCCTTTGGCGCCGATGCTACGATCGCGGGCGAATGCGTGTTCAACACGTCCATGACCGGCTACCAGGAGATCATCACCGATCCCTCGTATTACGGCCAAATTGTCACCATGACCGCGCCAATGATCGGCAATTACGGGGTCAACGACGAGGACACCGAGGCCTCCGTGCCCCGCGCCAGCGGCTTGGTCGTGCGCGAACTCTCGCCCATCGTCAGCAACTGGCGCAGCCAGTCTTCTCTCGACGCTTACCTGCGCAAATACGGCATCCCCGGCATCAGCGAGGTCGACACCCGCGCCCTCACCAAAAAGCTCCGCGTCGATGGCGCGATGAAGTGCTGCCTTTCCACCCTCGCGCTCACCGACGCCGAGGCGGTCGCCCGCGCCAAGGCCTGGCACGACATGGCTGGCAGCGACTACGTCAAGGACACCACGTGCAAAGAGCCTTACCTGTGGCGCGCCGATGATGCCGCCAACCACAACGCCGTTTACGTGCCCGCCGGCACCACCTTCGGCCTACCTCACACGCCCGCCAAGCGCTTCACTATCGCCGCTTTCGATTTTGGCGCCAAGCACTCCATTTTCCGCAAGCTGGTCAACCACGGCTTTGACGTAAAAGTGTTCCCCGCCACCGCCACCGCTGAGCAGATTAAAGAGCACGCCCCAGACGGCGTTTTCCTCTCCAACGGCCCCGGCGATCCGTCCGCGCTCGGCTACATTCACCGTACCGTCACCGGCTTGCTGCCACATTACCCGATTTTCGGTATCTGCTTGGGGCACCAGATGATCACCCACGCCGTGGGCGGTACCACCTTTAAGCTCAAGTTCGGCCACCGCGGCGGTAATCAGCCGGTGAAAAACCTTGAGACCGGCAAGGTTTCCATCACCGCGCAAAACCACGGCTTCGCCACCGACCCGCTGTCGTTGGCCAAGGGCGGCGCGATCGTCACCGAGATCAATCTTAACGACAACACGGTCGAGGGCCTGCGCCACAAGGAGCTACCCGTCTTTTCGGTGCAGTATCACCCCGAAGCCGCCCCCGGCCCGAACGACGCCGACCCGCTTTTCACCGACTTCTACAATCTGATCGAGAAGCGCAAAGCCGGTAAAATCTAAGCGCCTGATCAAAGCCGCCCCACCGCCGGGCGGCTTTTTTGTGCGACCTGCCCCGCGCCGAGCCGATAGCTCCGAAAAGTAGCGCAGACTTCCAGTCTGCCAGGGGGCCAATGCAGACTGGAAGTCTGCGCTACGCAGCGATTTCGCTCACATGAAAAAACTCCTGGTATTCTCCCTTCTGGCGTTCGCCGCCTGGTTTTACTGGCACGAACCGGAGGCGAAGTGGCGCGGTATGCCTGCGGCGCACGACCCGGTCCAATCCGATGTCGCGCTGCCGCGGCCCTTTAACCACGGCGACAACACGATCACGCCGTTGGCCTATTATTCGATCAAGGCCGTGGTGCTTTCCCGCCAGCGTTACCGCTACGATGCCGCCGCGGAGGTTTCACCGCTGGACCTCGCGCTCGGCTGGGGCCCCATGTCCACCGCCGCCGTGATCAACGCTCTGAGCATCTCCCAATCGGGCCGCTGGTATGAGTATTCCTGGTCCGGCGATGAACCCCTGCATCCCGATCAGATCGCCTGCCACTCCGCCAACACCCACTGTCTGCCCGCCACGCCAGAAATCCGCCGGCAACTCCTCGCCATTAAACGCCACGACGTGGTGACCCTCGACGGTTATCTGGTCGAGGTCACCAAGTCGGGAGGCGGCGACCCCTGGCGTTCGTCGCTCAGCCGGACCGACACCCGCGGCGGCGCCTGCGAAATCATGTGGATCACGGCGATTAAGCGGTGAGGGCGTGGACCTCCTGCCGGAATCGTTCTCCTACTCCTACTCCTACTCCTACTCCTACTCGTTTTCTCGTTCTCTCGTCCGGCGTATTTCCGGCCTACGGCACGGACGAAACGGAGGTCGTCCCTCCGCGGGGCAACGTATTCCGAGGGAAGGCCTACCTCCGTGTGGGCTGGTTCGTCCCCGAGCGAAATCGGGCTTGTCTACCTATTCCGGTTCCGAAATCCGGGCAACTCAGACGAGTTCACATGCAGGATGGGCTTAATGAAATCGGTTCGTGGAGTTGCGGATACCTTGGGATAAACACCCTTGAGCTCACGCTCAAGGCCACACGCTTTACGTCTACACTCCTCGTGGCCTTGAGCGTGAGCTCAAGGATGCGGCGAGAGACTCAACTTGAACGCTCAGCCCGCTCAGCCCAGCCACTGCGCAAACTTGACCGCATCCTCGGGCGTATCCACGCCGATGGTCGGGTCGTTGGTCACCCCGCAGCGGATCTCGAAGCCGTTTTCCAAAACACGCAGTTGCTCCAGTTTTTCCAGCTGTTCGTAGCGCCCCAGCGGCAGGCGGGCGAAGCGTTCGATGAGGTCGGCTTTGTACGCGTAAAGCCCGAGGTGTTTGAAGCACGGGTTGGCCTGTACCCAGGCGTCGTCGACCACGCCTGCGCGGTCGCGCCCATAGGGAATCGCTGCACGCGAAAAATACAGCGCCCGCCCGTCGCCCGGTGCGAACACCACTTTGACCTGATTGGGGTTGTTGAAATCCGCCGCCGTGGTGAACGGCGTGCCCAAGGTGGCCATCGCCGCCGTGCCGCTGATCAGCTCGGCCAGGGTCAAAATCTGCGCGCGGGTCACCAGCGGTTCGTCGGCCTGCACGTTGATTACCTGGTCGGCCCGCACGGTGCGGTTGGCCTCGGCGATGCGGTCGGTGCCGCTCTGGTGTTGCACCCCGGTGAGGATCGCGGTGAACCCGGCCGCACGCAGCGGAGCCGCCAATAACTCGTCATCCACGGCGAAAAAAAGAGGGAATTCCGGTGCCTGTTGGCGGATGCGCTCGGCCACCCACAGCAGCAACGGACGCCCCTTGATGAGGTGTAACAGTTTGCGGGGGAAGCGCGTGGATTCGAGCCGGCAGGGGACGATAATCGCGGTCTGGGACATGGTGGGGCAAACGCTGGGGTTCCGGTTTTGGGGTTGCAAGCCGTCCCCTCTCGCCGGACTCTGCTCAAGCAAATGGCAATGGATAAAACTACTACGACTACCCCCAGCCCGAATGTGAAGGAACTGGTTGTTCAGAACAAAATGGGCATTCACGCACGCCCGGCGGCCATGATCGTGCGTATCACCAATAAATTTAAAGCCGACGTTTTCGTCGAAAAGGACGAGGAGCAGGTTAATGGTAAGTCCATCATGGGCTTGATGATGCTCGCTGCCGGTAAAGGCTCGAAGGTCAAGTTCCTCGCCACCGGCGATGACGCCCCGCAGATGCTCACCGAGCTCGAACAGCTCTTCACCCGCAAGTTCGACGAGGCCTGACTCCCAACTGAGCGGGTTGACCCCAAAAGCCCGAATTGAAGCAGGCGGCCCCACGCGGGCCGCCTTTTTTGTGGCCGTAAAAGGGGGCGGGAGCCTCGAAGTCAGAGGCAGCGCCGGCGTCCTCGTCGGCATCCGGAAACGGAGTCGGATTCGAGAACGAGAACGAGTAAGAGTAGGAGAATGAGAACGATGGCGGAGGGACGACCTCCGCGTTGTCCGTGTTCGGCAAAGTAGCGCAGACTTCCAGTCTGCTCCGGCAAGCGTCCGAGGCAGACAGGGAAGTCTGCGCTACTTTTTCGACCGGCCCGATCCAGACCACCCGGAGGCTGCCCCCCGCTTTGCACAAAAAAACGGCGCCCGGGGCGGGCGCCGTTTTTACGAGGGATGCTCGGGATGGGGGCGATTAGCCCTTGATCATGTCGATGACGGCGGCGCGCTCGTCGACCAGCTCTTTGTTGGTGAGGGCGATCTTCGACTTTGCGAATTCGCACATTTCATAACCGGTGATGACCTCGTAGCTGCCGGGCGTGGTGGTGCGCACGGGCATACCGGCCCAGACCTCGGGATCGAAGCCGTAGCGGCCTTCGGACTTCACTGCGAGGGAATGGATCGCGCCGGGGGTCACCAGGCTGTGCACGTGGTCGACCAAGGCGTTGGCGGCGGAGGCGGCCGAGGAGAGGCCGCGGGCGGCGATGATCGCGGCGCCGCGTTTGCCGACGGTCTCAAGGAACGGGCCGGTGAGCCATTCCTTGTTGTTGATCACGTCGATGGCCGGCTTGCCGCCGATGGTGGCGTGGGCGAAGGCGGGGAACATGGTCGGGCTGTGGTTGCCGTAAATGAAGATGTCTTTGACGGCGGTGAGGGCGACGCCGGCCTTCTTGGCCAACTGGGCCTGGGCGCGGTTTTGGTCGAGGCGCACCATGGCGGTGAAGCGATCGGCGGTGAGGCGCTTGGCCTGCGAGGCGGCGATCATGCAGTTCGTGTTGGCGGGGTTGCCGACCACGGCGACGCGGGCGTCGGCTGCGGCGACCTCGTCGATGATCTTACCCTGGCCGATGAAAATCTTGCCGTTGTCCTTGAGCAGGTCGGCGCGCTCCATGCCGGGGCCGCGGGGCTTGGCGCCGACCAGCAGCGACCAGTTGGCGTCTTTAAAGCCAACGCGCGGGTCGTCGGTGAGGACCATGCTTTGCAGCAGGGGGAAGGCGCAGTCGTCGAGTTCCATGGCGACGCCCTCAAGCGCCTTCATGGCCTTTTCAAAAGGCACCTCGATGAGTTGCAGGATGACCGGTTGGTCAGGGCCGAACATCGCGCCTGAGGCGATGCGGAACAATAGCGAGTAGGAGATCTGACCGGCTGCTCCGGTCACGGCGACGCGAATGGGTTGTTTGCTCATGCAGGAAAAACCTAGGGCGGAAACAGGGGGTGTGACACGCACCAAATTCCATTTTTAATGCGCAGTTTTTATCCGCAAAATGTGACTGCTCCACGATTTGCTTGGGCTTCGTCCCGGAAACTTTACTGTGTTGGCAGCCCTTTTCTCGCGTGTGTTTTAACGCCGCTGCAATCCCTCAAAGGATAGTAAACTCAGCTCGACACGCTGCTGGGGCGAAGCCTCTATTCTGCGCTCATGACCCATGAGATTCCGGCCCCTCGATTGAGCAAAAAAATCTACGAAGAGCGGGTCCCGGCTTTACGGGAGAAACTCGTTCAGTTGCAGGTTCGCCTGAAGGCGGCGCCAACCAAGGTTCTGCTCATATTTGCCGGTGAAGAAGGCGGCGGTCGCGGCGAGGTGATCAACACCCTGAGCGCCTGGCTCGACCCGCGCGGGGTGGAGACCGTGGCCTTCCGTGAGCCCTCCGACGAGGAGCGCGAGCGCCCCGTGATGTGGCGGTTTTGGCGCTGTCTGCCGTCATATGGCCGCTTGGGTGTTTTTGCCGGCTCATGGTACACCGAGCTTTTGCGCGCCCAAGCTGGCGACGCACCCAAGATTGGGCATGTCGAGCGCCACCTCGGCCACATTCGGGCGTTTGAGAAACTCCTCTCCGATAACGGCACGCTCATCATTAAAATCTGGCTGCAACTGTCCGAGTCCGACCAGCGCCGCCGCCTCGACGAACTCGCCGACAATCCCGATACGGCTTGGCGTGTGACCGATGAGGCCCGGCGGCATCATCGCAATCATGCCCGCCTCGCTCAGTCCGCTGAGCGTTTGCGAGAGGAAACCCATTGCCCCGGAGCCCCGTGGGTGGTCATTGATGCGGCCGATTCGCGTAAGCGGAACCTCGAGGTTGCCACCCTTTTGGTGAGTCAATTGGAGGCGCATTTACAGCGCTTTGATGCTCCACGAGTCCGCGTGCCGGCCCCCAGTGTGCCTGTTTCGCTGCGGCCTGACGGACTGGCGGGTTTGCTCGCCCTGCCGCTGGACCAGAAGTTGTCATCGGAAGACTACGAAGCGAAGCGCGAGAAGTGGCTGGGCCGCCTCAACCGCGCCACTCGCGCCGCCCAGAAGGCGCAGCGCTCCATCGTTTTTGTATTCGAAGGTTGGGATGCCGCGGGCAAAGGCGGGGCGATTCGGCGTCTCACCAGCGCGATTGATGCCCAGGATTATCGGGTGATTCCCGTGGCCAAGCCCACAGACGAGGAAAACTCCCATCACTACCTGTGGCGTTTCTGGCGCCACCTTCCGCGCGCCGGCCTCACCTCGATCTACGACCGCTCCTGGTACGGACGGGTGCTCGTCGAGCGCCTTGAGGGCTTTTGCACCGAGGCCGAATGGCGCCGGGCCTACGACGAGATCAACGACTTTGAGGGCCAATTGACCGAGCACGGCACCATTGTGATCAAGTTCTGGATGCACGTGAGCCAAGACGAGCAGTTGCGGCGCTTTCGTGAGCGCGAGCAGACGGCCTACAAGCAGCATAAAATTAACGACGAGGACTGGCGGAACCGCAATAAGTGGGCCGCCTACGAGATCGCCGTGGGCGATATGCTGGCGCTTACCGCAACGGCTGATGCGCCTTGGCACCTCATTCCCGCGAATGATAAGCGGCACGCGCGGCTCCAGATTCTGCGCACGTCGGTAAAGGCCATCGAAGCCGCCCTCGGTCTTTAAGGCCGGAGGCGGGTGCGCCCGTCCGTCTTTGGAGCGCAGAAAGGAGTTTTCAAGCGCCCCGCACTCGGGTCCAGTAACGCCCATGTTGTCCAAACCCATTCCCGGTTCGACCGGAGAGGTGCTCACCTGCCTGCCTTCGCCCTACCAGCCACACCCGGCTACCGGCCTGCTCTACCTGCCTCGATTCCTGGCCAAGTGCGCCTACGTCAAAGCCCACGGCGCGCTCCCGGCCAGCTACGCCAAGAACTACAAGCGCGGCCTCGACCGCTTCCTGTGCATGCATCTGGGCGTTGAGCCGGCTGCCGTTGAGAAAATCGTCCATACGGCAACAACTGCCGTGGAGATTGAGGCCGGTCTCCTTGCGCTCTTCCCAGCCGATGTGCGTGCGATTAAATGGAATCGTGAACTCGTTCAAAAGGGGCTCACCCCGGCCGGGCGTGAGTTCTTAAAAGAGGCCCTCACCGCCATGGGCTGCGCCGACCGCGCCGAGCAGATCATCAGTGTTCCGGACCTGATCGACTTCGACGAAGGCCGCATCGAGTAGGGTTCATTCGCAACCACCGGTTGCGTCCGCGCAAAGCTTCCCCGTAGTTTCCCTTCATCATGATCAAAGGACAGAAAGTCGTCTGCACCAACGATAGCTTCGTCGCGGTGGTCCGCGCCATCTACAAGCAGCTCCCGGTAAAGGGTTCGACCTACACCATTCGGGAGGTGTTTCTCGGCCGTGAAAAGGTGGTTAAGGGCGGCGATAGCGCCACCGTGGGTTTACTGCTCACGGAGTTGGTCAATCCCACGGATCCGTTTCACGCGGGTAAACAAGAACTGGGCTTTTCCTCCGAGCGTTTTGCCCCGTTGGAGCAGGTTCCCGAGGCGCATGCCGAGGAGTTGGAGGCGGTCGGTGCAGGCAATGACAAGGGTGGGGGCGGGTACTGGATGGATTGAGCCGTTGCGCGGCATCGATCGCCGCTTGAGGGGCGGAGTAGCGCAGGCTTCCATCCTGCCGCTGGAGGGTGACCCGCGCTCTCTTCCAGCCTACGTTTTCGCTCTGAAGCAGACTGGAAGTCTGCGCTACTTTTCGGAGGTAATGCGGCCGATTCGGACTTCAATAACGATAGCCGCAGGCACAAAAAAGCCGCCCGAAAATCGGGCGGCTTTTTCCTTAAAAAGGTAGCGAGACGGGCTCGTTACTTCTTCTTGGCGACGACGGCCTTCTTGGCAGCGACGACGGGCTTCTTGGCGACGACAGCCTTCTTAGCGGCGACGACGGGCTTCTTGGCAGCGACGGCCTTCTTGGCGACGACAGCCTTCTTGGCAGCGACGGGCTTCTTGGCAGCGACAACTTTCTTAACGGTCTTGGTGGCTTTGGCCATGGGATGTTCCTGTATGGATTTTAGGTTCTGGTAGGACGCCCGAAAGTGGGTTCGGGCGTTTGGCGCATTATGCGCCGCGCGTGGCGAGCATCAGTGAGTCTTTTATAAATGCAAGTGCCCAGTGAGTGAAAAGGTGTGTTTTTACGCAAAAACGGCGGTCGTTTTTGGCCTGCATCCTTTTTTTCGATACGGCGTTTTTGGGCCCGGTTGATGGCCTTCAGTGGCGGCGGTTGTGGCCGGTTTCGTCCCCTTGAAAACGGTCGGATCCGTGTCGGCTTGAAAAAGGGGTTCTCCTCTTAAAACGGGGCGCTTGAGGCCTTCGCTGCCTGCCGGCGATCAGCGGTATTCGAGCCAGCCCGTTTCCGAGTATTGTTCGACTATGCCGTCCATTTCTCCCTCGGCAAATTCAGGCCAGGGGCTGGTTAGCGCTTCGGCCCCGAGAGTTTCTCCGAGGCGTGTCGTGAAGGCCTCGGCGAAGGCCTCCCAGTCCACTTCGCCCAGTGCCGACTTGGCGATGCTGCCCTGAAACAAGAGCCCGTGCTTGGTTCGTTTCTGCGCCGCCCCGGCGACTTTGGCACCGGTCTCGGCGTGGAGAACGTCGTAGAGTTCAGGGCGGACGAAGCAGACGGTGGGAGCGCTGGTGGGTTCACCAGAGCAGGCCGCGTCACAGCGTTCCTTGAGCACCACGGGCTGACCTTGGGACTGGAGGGCGGTCACTAAATCGGCGTGGACCCGGTGGTAGCTCTCAGTGGCGCGGGCATCGTAGAGCGGTTGGCCGCGCGGGATGACCAAGGCGAAGGTCCAGTCATCGCGGTGATCCACGATGCCACCACCGGTGGGGCGACGGGTGATGTCCAAGTGATCGTCGGGGGCGAGGGCCTTGAGTTGCTCGCGCACATAGGCGATTTTTTGGCCGAAGCCGAAGGTGACGGCGGGCATGCGCCAGCTGTAATGGCGAAACCGGGCGCATTCCGGGGCGGGGTAGCGGTTCAGCAGTAGGAAATCGGTCGCCATGTTTTCAGCGGCGCCGGCGGTCCGTTCAGGAAGGATGTGGAGCTGCATGGTTTTTGGGTGAATCGGGCGCGGACTCGTTCTCGTACTCTTACTCGTTCTCGTACTCTTACTCGTTCTCCTGCTCCTAAGCGTGCTAGGATCTGGCGGATGGAGCCGTGGCTGGCTGGAGCTCGGCGTTGGGATGAGGAATCGAGAACGAGTAGGAGTAGGAGAACGAGAACGATGGCGGAAAGGGTGGGCAACTACGCGCTGAAATACCAGGCGCGGCAGGAGGGCGGGATGATGAATTGGTCGAGTTGCGCGGCAAAGGTCTCGATCGGGGTTTTGACCACGCCGGCTAGGGGTTTTAGGTCGAGACCCAGGCGGGCGGGGCGTTTTGAGGCAGCCCTCGGGTCATCGGCGCGGGTGAGCGCGAGGAGCGGCGCGGAGGTTTCACTTAACTTGAAATGCGCGCGGATGCGGCGGGCGAGTTCGTGGCGGGAAAGCAGGTCGGCGCCGGCCCAGTGAAACACCCCGCGCACGTCGTTGCGCTCGAGGATTTCGACCATCAATTCGGCGAGATTTCCCGCAGTGCAGGGCTGGCGGAATTCGTCGGTGTACACGTGTGGGGTCTGGCCCGAGGCCCAGGCGGCAAACAGGCGCTCGTGCAGGCTGCGTTGCGCAGTGAGGCTGTTGCCACTGAGCAACGGGACGCGCAGGGTGACAGCCAAAAGAGGAGCGGCGGCCAGCACCAGGCGTTCGCTTTCAGCTTTCTGGCGGGCGTAAAGGTTGAGCGGTTTAACCGTGCTTTTGACCGTGTAGGCGTCGGCGCTGGTGCCATCGAAAACCTGCTCGGATGAGAGGTGAATGAGCTTGGCGCTGAGGTGGTGGGCGAGCCGGGCCAGGTGCTCGGGCAGGGCGACGTTGAGGGCTTGGGCGCGGGCTGGATCGGCATCGCATTGGGCGGGCTCGGAAATGGCCGCGCAGTTGACGATGGCTTCAGGGAAGGTCTCCAGGACGACCGCAGTGAGCGCAGCCTCATCGGTAAGGTCGAGGGCGCGTTTCTCGGCCAATCCGGGAACGGTTCCGGCATAGGCGCCGACCAAACCGATGACGTGGTGGCCACGACGGGTGGCGGCTTGGGCGAAGGCGCTGCCTACAAGTCCGGAGGCGCCGGTGAGCAAGATTTTCATGTGCGGAGGACGGGGGAGACGTGGGGCTTTTCTAGCTTTGGGCGCTGCAGTTTTGCGCCTGCGAGAGGGCGGTCGGACGAGGCGGCCTCGCGCGTTTTTAAACAGAGGCGAAAGGCTCGGTTAACTCGAAGGTTCAAGGGGCGAGTCGTTCGATAATCCAGTCCCCGCCGACCGCGTCACGGCGGTAGCGCAGGCGGTCATGCAGGCGACTGCGGCGGCCCTGCCAGAACTCGATGCTTTTCGGTGTCAGGCGATAGCCGCCCCAGGCGGGAGGCAGCGGGATCTCGGCACCGGCGTGGTTTTTCTCCAAGGTTTTTAGCGAGTCTTCCAGAATTGAGCGGCCGGTGATGATGGAGCTCTGCTGCGATACCCACGCCCCGAGTTGGCTGGCACGCGGGCGACTGTGGAAATACGCCGCACTTTCCTCGCGGCTGACCTGGGTGAGCTCGCCCTCGACGATGACCTGTCGCTCCAACGCGAGCCACGGGAACAGCAGTGTGGCGCGGGGGTTCTCGGTGAGCTCGCGGCCCTTGCGGCTTTCGTAGTTGGTGAAAAAAACGAAGCCGCGCCCATCGAGTCCCTTGAGCAATACGGTGCGAGCCGAGGGTCGGCCTTCGCGCGTCGTGGTGGCGAGCGTCATGGCATTCGGCTCGATGACCTGCGCCGCCTCAGCTTGCTGGAACCAGTGTTCGAATTGGCGGATGGGATCACGGGCGAGCTCTTTTTCCAAAAGGCCCGAAAGGCTGTAGTCTTTGCGGAGATCGGCGAGAGACATGGTTTACGGGGTGACGATGTGAGGCGAGGTGGACCTGTCAAAATCAACGTGTCAGCGCGCGAATCTCCTCTGCCCAGTGTGGAAAGGCCGAGGTCAACGGGGTGCATTCCCCGAGGCGGAATTCGCGCTCATCCCAAGCCGGGCTCATGGTGCAGCCGAGTAAGGCCCAATGGCCGCCGGGAGCCAGTCGCGCGCCCTGCCACGTTCCTGCGGGCACCACCAGCAGCGGCCGCTGGCCATTCAGTATGTCGGGGCCAAGCTGGGTTTTGGTGCCCTTGCCGGTGGCCGGATCGAGACACAGGTGCTCGACTGGATCGCCTGCATAAAAGTGCCACAGCTCCTCGGTGCGCAGGGAGTGGAGGGCGGAAAAACCTTCGGGCGTGAGTAGAAAATAAATCGCGGATCCAGTCGCACGACCATTCGGCAGGTTCAAAGCGCTCCTGTAGGTGGAACGGAAAAAACCACCCTCGTTGGGCAACGCTTCGAGTTGGAGCGCGGCAATGATCGAGGCAGCGGTGGGGTGGGGCGTCATGGGCGTAACTGGTGCGAGCAGGTTTCCTAAAAGTATCGCAGACTTCCAGTCTGCTTATGGTGAAAGGGTGTTCACGCTGAGCATAACGAAAGAGTGTCGGGGGCAGGGGAATACCCTTCAGCTAAACCCCCTTGAGCTCACGCTCAAGGCCACGAGGAATTTGGGTTATCGGGGTGTGGCCCTGAGCGTGAGCTCAGGGGGGGCGAGGTGTATGCGCATCTAGCCACTCCACTCACGCTCAAGCGAACCTTAGGGTGTCGGGGGGAGTAGTTGTGCAAAATCAGCGAGCCGCCGCTGGGCTTCTCGCGCGAAACTGAAATCCGGAACTTGCCCTCGGTTACCTCCTACGGCTCGATGCCGGGAATGATGTTTTTGACTTCTTCCCGTGGGCGCCTGCGCCTGATCGGTTGGCTTGAGGGCACCTCGTTTATCCTGCTGCTGGGACTGGCCATGCCGTTAAAGTATTTCTGGGGCCAGCCGGAATGGGTGCGGGTAATCGGTATGGCGCACGGCGTCTTGTTTATCGCCTATCTGGCTGCCGCGCTTCAGGCCGCCATTGATGAGGGCTGGTCGGTGATCCGCACCGGACTGGTCATGGCGGCGAGCTTTTTGCCCTTAGGCACGTTTTATGTGGATGCTAAATGGCTCCGGTCGCCCGTCACGGTGCGCTCTTGAGGGCGTCGAGCACGGTTCCGGGGGTGAGTAACTCGGGGAGCACGATGGGCGTGGGTCTGTCGGGGAGGTAAACGAGGTTAAAGGGCACCGCGCTGCGGTTCCACTTGGCCAATTCAGCGGTGATACGCGGATCGGAGTCGGTCCAGTCGGCGCGTAGGGTAACTACCTCGCGTTCGCGGAAGGCTTTGAGCACCTCGGCCGAGCTGAACACGACTTTTTTGTTGGTTTGGCAGGTAAAACACCAGCGCGCCGTGAAATCGACGTACACCGGTTTGCCGTTCGCCACCGCTGCGGCCACCGCCTCGGGGCTCCAGGTTTGCCAGACGATCGAGGTAGGCGCAGGCGGGCGCGGCCAGCCTATCCCGAGCCCGAGTCCAAGCAGGAGCAGGCCACCGATCACCCCAAGGCGGGCGCGCGCGGGCGTGGCGCTGAAGGTGGCGTAGCGTCCGTACAGCCACGTAGCCAACGCGATCACGGTGAGACCGAGTAACACCGCGAGCAGCGCCGTGTCGTCGGCTTTGAGCTGTCCGGCCAGCACCCAAATCAGGTAACCCACCGTCGCATACAGCGGGAACGCCATGGCCTGCTTAAAGGTTTCCATCCACGCGCCGGGGCGGGGGAGTAGTTTCACCGCCTGCGGGAAAATCGAGAGCAGCAGGTAGGGGAGCGCCAAACCGACCGCGATGGCGGTGAACACGGCGAACGACTCGACCACCGGCAAGGCCAGCGCAGCGCCGAGAGCGGGCGCCAGAAACGGCGCGCTGCACGGAGTCGCCACCACGGTTGCGAGCACGCCGGTGAAGAACGAACCGGTGAAGCCGCTCTGGGTTTGCAGGCCTGCGCCGACGCCGACCGCGCGCAGGCCGAACTCAAACACCCCGCTCATGCTCAGCGCGAACACCAGCATCACCGCAGCCAGGGCAAAGACGAAGCCGGGCGACTGGAGTTGAAAGCCCCAGCCGAGCTGGTCGCCACCGGCGCGCAGCACCGCGAGCGCGCCCGCCAGCGTCCAGAACGAGAGTAACACTCCGCCTGCGAACGCGAGTCCGTGCAGCGTGACCTTGCGGCGGTCGGCTCCAGCCTGATTAACGAAGCCGAGGATTTTTATCCCCAGAACCGGGAAGACGCACGGCATCAGGTTGAGGATCAGCCCGCCCACAAAAGCCAGCAGCAGGGTGCCGGCAAGGGTGTCCACCGCCACTGCCGCCTCGGGCGTGGCACGAGTGACGCCGAAGCCGCCCGTCATCGCCGCAGCCCCGTTTGCAGTCGTCGGGACGAGCGAGGCGGGCTCGATGGGGACGTCGATGCGGAAGCCTGTGGCGGCCGGTTCGCCCTCGATGCGGAGCACGCCGGTAAGGCGCGTGGGGGCGGCGGCGAGTTCGGGTGTGACGAGGAGGTCGAGGCTCAGCCATTCGCCGCCGATGCCGCTGGCGGTCGGCGCGGCGGTGGCGGCGCTGCCCGTGGAGTTCGACGCGGCGGGGCGCACGGTCTGGGGTTGGTCGAAGGCGATGGTCTCATCGTTGGCAAAAAACCACGGTTCTTGCGCCGGTGGGAGTGCCTGTGCGTCGGGGCCGGCGTGGGTGAGGCGCAGGTTGATCTTGTCGCCTTGGCGGGTGGCGCGAGCGGACAGACCGGTTAACTCGCGTGGTTGGTCGGCGAGGGTTGCGGCGATGGCGGCGCCGTGAAGGGGATCAGCGGCGGGTGGGCTGGCCAGGATGGGCAGGGTGAGCGAGACGGCGGCTTTGCCCGGCACGCAGGTTTCCGCGCACATCAGCCAGCTCGCGTCTGCGGCGAGGGTGACGCTGCTGCCGGGGGCGAGGTCGGCGGGAGGGGTCAAGGTGACGGGCAGGTAAAGGACGCCTTCGTAGCCGTTGCCGGCGATGAGGCCTTGGGGGTCGCGGATCACTTTGGGCAGCGGCCAGTGAATCGGCGAGGCGGTCCAACCGGGCGGGAGTTTCCAGCGTAGTTGAGTGGGCAAACCGGTGCCGGGATTAAGCCAGTAGGTGTGCCACGGCGCTTCGTGAACCAGTCGGAGGGCAACGGTGAACGGGCGACCGGGTTGCACCGACTCTTCGGCGGCGGTGAGCGAGGCCTGCACTTGGGCCTGGGTGGCAGGTGCAAAAAAAGCGAAAAGAAGCGCGAGGAAGGCGAGCGTTGAGCGAATTTGCATGGGCGGGGAGGAGAAGAGAACGGCGAACGGCGTGAGAGATTCCCTGGACTGGTTTTATTCCCCGTTGCGCCGGGGTTGGGTACGGCTCGTCATATGGGCGAGCAAGAGGCAGTAAAAGCATAGCACGAGGTTCTGGAGCGGCAGTTGCAGTGGCGTGGGCAACGCAAAGATAATGCACACCAACGGTAGCCAGACCCCGGTGTTAGCAAAAAGCTGTGGAAGCACGCGGCGCGCATACCAGCGGGGTTGGCGTAGATCGGCAAGGACCGCATCAAGGCGGCAGCCGTGCTGGCACCAAAAGTAAAAGACCGCAGTGCTGGGCACGGCCCACAGCGGGCACCAGATGAACTGGTCGAGCATGGTCTTAATGGCCACATTGCCGATGTTGTTTGAATCACCGATTGCCCAAGCCAGAAATAAATACCACGCACTGATTTCAATGCCCTTGTAAGCCCAATACGCCGTGTACAGAGAGCCTTGCTTCCAGGTGAGTTGGTCGCGGGAGGCGGGTGAGCTTTTCAGGTAAAACAGGGGCAGTAATCCGCCAAATAGCCCGGTGGAGAGGACCGCGAAGGGCCAACCGATGCGGGCACGTAAATCAGTAATTTGGGTGAGGAACTCATGCGTCGGCCCGTGCCAATAGTAGCCGAGTACCACCACGAGCGCGAAGGCTTGCAGGGCGAGGCCGGGGATGAGGTTGGCGCGTGCGCTACGCAGGCCGGCTTTCCAGGGAGCTTCGTCGAGAGAGACTGGGACGGACATACAGTGGAGTGAACGTGCCGCTCGCCTTACTTCTCGGCGAGCGGGAAGTAGCTGAGGGCGTTTCCTTCACTCAAAGTGCCTCCACTGATTACTCCGTTTCCGAAAACCGGCAGAGCGCATGCACCGCGATACCCTCTGCGATCAGTTTGGCCGAGCCGCCCAGCTCGGGCAGGTCGATCACCGCCGCTACACCGACCACCTCGGCACCCAGCGAGCGGATCAATTTGGCCGCCGCCAGCACCGTGCCGCCGGTGGCGATGAGGTCATCGACGATGAGCACGCGGTCGCCGGGCTTGCACGCATCGGTGTGGATCTCGATGGATGCTTTACCGTATTCCAGCGCGTAGTCGGTGCCCACCGTGCCGAAGGGCAACTTGCCCTTCTTGCGCACCAGCATGAAGGGCTTGTGCAGTTGGTAAGCCAGCGCCCCACCGAGGATAAAACCGCGCGCGTCCACCGCCGCCAACAAGTTCACCCCGAGCCGGGTCGCATCCAGGGAAAAGCTTTCGACCAGCACGCGGAAAGCCTCCGGGTCGTGAAACAGGGTGGTGACATCGCGGAAGTTGATCCCAGCGTGCGGCCAGTTGCGGACGGTGCGAATGCGCGCTTTCAGGTAGGATTCGGTGTCGGGGTAGGGCATGGGGAAAACGCCAACCGTGGCCGCTTCGCTTTTGGCGGGCGAGCCCGCTTTCAGTCTGAAAGGCGGTGAAAAGTAGCGCAGACTTCCAGTCTGCTGGGTGTGGAAAAGCAGAAGCAGGCTGGAAGCCTGCGCTACTTTTATGCCCTTAAGCTCCATAAATGGATGCCTTGCGCAGCATTAATTTTTGAGCGGTCGCGAGCTCGTGCGTTGCGTCACTTCGGTGCGGCCGGCAAGTTGCCGCGATGCACCTCGATTTCACCGCGCTTTCTCCTCGTGACGCCTATAACTGGATGGCGGATACAATCACCCCCCGGCCGATCGCCTGGGTGTCCACGATTTCGGCCGACGGGCGCACCAATCTGGCGCCCTTTTCCTTTTTTAACGGCATCACCGGCAACCCGCCCACGCTGATGTTTTCGGCGGTCAACAACCGCGCCGGGGAGAAGAAGGACACCGTGCGCAATATCGAGGCGACCGGGCAATTTGTGGTGAATCTCGTTTCCCATGGGCTCACCGAAAAGATGAATGCCTGCGCCGCGCTGCTGCCGTACGGCGAGAGTGAGTTTGATAAATTCGGCATCGCCGCCGTCGCCTCTACGCAGGTGCGCCCGCCGCGAGTGGCGGAGGCGCCGGTGGCCTTCGAGTGCCGGCTGCATTCCATCGTGCCGATGGGCGAGGGCGCGGGGGCGGCCAGCGTGGTGTTTGGGCGCATTGTTGCCGCCTATGTGAGCGATGCGGTTCTCGGAGCCAGCGGGACGATTGAGCCCGCCTTACTCGACACCGTCGGGCGGCTGGGCGGCGAAAACTACGTGACCACCCGCGACCGTTTTAACCTCAAGCGCCCCGACCGGCGCTGAGCCGCGACGCGGCTCAGCGCGGGTCGGGGCGCTGCAAGCCTGGCTGTGGCTGGGCTTACGCGTCCTAGCGTAGTGAAACCTTGAGCTCACGCTCAAGGCCACGCCTTTCGTGGGAACGCTCTCCGCATCCCTGATGCTAACGCTCAATGCCACTCCCTTCATGAACACACTCCCCGTGGCCTTGAGCGTGAGCTCAGGGTGATTGCCCAGCGGCTGCCGCTGCCCCACGGACCGTTTTCCTTAAGCTTATCTTGAACGCGACGTATTACGCGTCGCCCAGATCCATCGCGTCGGCGAGCGCGGCGTAGCCGTTCTTGGGGATGATGAACGGGTCCATGATCGACTCGCTGCGAATCGGGGTTTTCGCCGCCGCCGTCGGTGCGCCCGGAGCGACTTTGGGCGCAGGGGCAGCGGCGGCCACCACGGTGGGTGTTTGAATGACTGCGGCCACTTCCACGGGTGCAGACGCAACTGCGGGCGCTGCGACGATCACCGGCTCCTGAGCCACCTCGACTGGCGCAACTTTGGCCGTGATCACCATGGGCACGACCTCTTCCACCGTTGCAACCGCCACAACGGCTGCGGGCGCCTGCTCGACGGGAGCCTGCTGCACGGGGGCTGCAGCGGCCAACGCGGGTGCGAGGGCTGCTGGCGCTGCGGCGGCCACTTCGGCAACGCGGTTCAATTGGTTAACCAAGCCCGCCACGGCTGCCTCCACCTCCGCCAAGCGTTCAGTCAGCGCGGCGGTCGTGGCGCAAAGGCGCACCTCGGCGACGGACACCCGCTGCTCGACTTCGGCGGCGAGTTTTACCGGTGCCGCAGCAAGGGCGTCCTGCAACTCGCTGCGAGCGCTGCGCGCCTGTTCCGCAGCGACCGGGAGTTCGCTCAGTGAGGCCGCGATCGCCGCGCGGTGGTCGCGCACGTTTGCCTCAAGGCGACCGAACTCCTGGAGCGTGGTTTTAAACTCCGCGGCCGCCGTGCCGATGGGGGCAACCTGGGCGGTGAGCGCTGCAAACTGGTCGGCGAAGGTCGCCATCTGGCTGGAGACGCTCGCTTCGCGGGCGGCCAAGGCGGACTCTTGCGTCGCGTTTTTCTCCACTTGGCCGGTCAACGCAGACAGCTGGCCGGTGAGCGTGGTCAACTGGCCGTCGAGCTTCGCCGAGTGCTGGGTGAGGGCGGCTTCACGCGCTTCCAGAGCCGAATCCTGCGCACCGGACACGGCGGCCTGACTGGCGAGTTGCGCCGCCTGCTGTTCGAGCTGAGCGGCCAGTTGCGCACCGAGTTGGGCGGCCAAGGCGGATTCCTGCTGGGCGGCGCGTTCGGCGCGGGACTGGGCGAGCTGCTCGGCTGCGGTTAATTTTTGAGTGAGCGCCTCGGCGGTTTGCTGGAAAACCACGGGCAGGCGCTCGGCGGCGGCAAGGCTGCGGCTGGCGAGAGCGGCGGCGTCTTCGAGCCCGGTGGCGGCGGCGGCCCATTGGGTGCCCCAGCGCGAAGCGTGGGCATTGGACGCGGTGACCAGCTCGGCCAACTCGCGTTGACGCTCGGCCAGGGCGACATCGCGCTGGTGGGCGTCGTTAACAATAAAGGGATAAACCATCGCGACCGCACCCAGTCCGACGCAGCTCACCACGGCCAGCAAAGGCCCGCCGGTGAGTTCGCCTTGGGTGCCCCAGCCGATCAGCCCTGCCGTGAGCAACAACCCGGCATCGGCGGCGATAAACGGCAAAACTGACAGCGGGCGAGGGGACGATGTGGTGCTCATGCGACGATAGAGAAAGTGATAGCGGCATCTTCGTTCCGCTCCCTGACGGTTTTCAAGGGTGAAGGTCTCGGCCCGAAAAAGTAGCGCAGACTTCCAGTCTGCTCAGAATTTACCCAGAGGCAGACTGGAAGTCTGCGCTACGACGAAACGCACCTAAGTCGGAACGCCTCGTCCCATTCCAGCTCCTCAGCCGGCCTTGGCTGTTTTCAGCGCCGCCGAGATGAAGTCGAGGATCTCGTCGCGGCCCTTGCGCGTGGTCGACGAGCTGGTGAAAACCGCAGGCTGCTCGGGCACGAACTCCGCGATCGCATGCTTAAACAAGGCGATGTTCGACTGCGTCACCGAGTTGGACTGCTTGTCGGTTTTGGTGAACACCAGCGAGTACGACACGTCGACGGTCACCACCCAGCGCAAAAATTCCAGGTCAATTTTTTGCGGTGCAAGCCGCGAGTCGATCAGCACAAACAGGTGGACGAGGTTTTCGCGTTCCTCGATAAAATCGGCCACCGCCTCGTTGAAATCGGCGCGTTGGGTTTTGGCGATTTTGGCGTAGCCGTAGCCGGG
>JBILJE010000081.1:0-11227 GCA_044377395.1 Rariglobus sp.
CGCCCTCAGCACCGCCACCGCCGACACGTGGGACAGCGCCAAGCAGAATGTGATCTCCGCATGGGACAAACTCCAAGCTGCCTACGACAAGGCGCGCGCCGAGTAAACGAACGGCCCTCCAGGGGTGCAGCCAAGTCGGCCGGAATTCGTTTTCCGGCCGACTTGGCCCTCGGCACACGCAAACGGCGCCGCGCCGCCAGGGACCGAGGCCGGGGCCGGGGATGATCAAGTGTGGTGTAAGGACGAACGCAACCAGTCCAAGGGGTGGAGCGCTGACCGCGCGTGTTCGCCTTCAGGATGGGCTTCTTTCTGAATAGTTCCGTTTTCGTGGCTGGCCATAAAGTGCTGGAGCCGCATGTGAGATGCGCTGGCGGGTATGTGCGCAGCCAAACAGGCTTTGGCCTCCATCCAATTTTCGAGGTCACGACCGGGGATTCGGTTGCTCTGTTCATAAAGATGATAGGCATAGTCGCGTATCGCCTTCTCGTTTGAATGGTCGAGGAAAGGCGAATGGAGGATGTTTTTTTTCATAAGGCAAACGGCTGGCTTGGTTGGGGTGGGGCTGCAGGTGAGAATCTAACCCCGCAAAGCTACACCGGTGACCGGTCTTCATCCATGGGGTGTTAACCGAAATCATGGAGGGCCGCTTCCCTAGCCAGGATGAGCATTGCCTCAAAAAATCGGGCGAACATGGCGTTATACTCGCCAATCAATCCCTCCAGCATGTCCCGCGTGTGCGGGTCGCCGCCTTCGCCACCGATGATTTCGCCGCCGTCCTCATCCAAAATGCCGTCGGCGTCCTTGTCTTCCTCGTTGGCGGTGTAACTGAAAATCGTCGCCACCTTCAGCGTGTGCTTCCCCTCCTCCTTCCGCTTGGCGAACAGCTCGTAGTACTTGATCAGCACCTCCACCGAGCTCACGCAAAACATCGCCGTGAACTCCCGGTTGCGCGTCTTCACCGCGTGATTTTCCAATATGTAGTCGGTGATCTTTTCCAGCCGCGCCGGTGACTCCATCAGCTCGCGGGTGTCGATCCCCTCCACCTCGATATCCAACTCGGTGGCGCTGCCCGCCTTCTTTTTGTAACGCCCCACATACTCCACCGCAAACTTCAGCACGTTCTCGTCCTTGATCGCGTCGGTGATCACGTAGCTGTGCAGCTTTTCGTGAAACAAATCCTTGGTCGTCTGCTTCTTCCCGTCCTTGGCCACCGCGTTGTCGGCAAAGATCGGTGTGCCGGTGAAACCAAACAGCTGCGGGTTGCGAAAAAACGCGCTGATCCGCTTGTGCGTGTCGCCGAATTGGCTGCGGTGGCACTCGTCGAAAATGAAAATCACCCGCGCCTCCCGCAGCGGCTCCATCGCCGCCAGGTACTGCGGCTTGCTGATCGCGCTGTTGAGCTTTTGCAGCGTCGTCACGATCAGCTGGGTGCCGTCGGTGAACTGCTCCACCAGCTTCTGGGTGTCGTTGGTGCTATCGACGCTGCCTTTGCTAAAGCCGTTGAACTCCCGGATCGTCTGGTAATCCAGGTCCTTGCGGTCCACGCAAAACACCACCTTGGTTAAACAATTCGCTGGCGGACCACTCTGCGGAAAAGGGCGGGTTGGCGACAATGGCCTCGAAGCGCAGGTCGGCGTGCTCGGGCGCGGTTTTTTCGAGGTGTCCTCGTTGCGCAGGTCGAAGCGCTGATAGTGGACGCCGTGGAGAATCATGTTCATCCGCGCCAAGTTGTAGGTGGTCGGGTTCATCTCCTGGCCGTAGAAGCAGCCCACATCGGTCACCTCCTTGGCCACGCGCAGCAGGAGGAAGCCGGAGCCGAAGGTCGGCTCGTAGGCGCTCTTGAGGGATTTTTTCCCGGTGGTGACGATTTTCGCCAAAATGGTGCTGAACTACTGCGGGGTGTAAAACTCGCCGGCCTTCTTACCCGCGCCGCTGGCGAACTGGCCGATGAGGTATTCGTAGGCGTCGCCCAACACGCGGCCTCGGTATCGGCGAGGCGGAAGTCGATCTTGTCGAGGTGGGTGAGGACCTTGGCGATGAGCTCGTTTTTCTGATTTTCGGTTTTGCCCAGTTTGGAGGAGCCGAGGTCGATGCCCTCAAACAAGCCCTCGAAGTCGTCCTCGCTGTCATGGCCGAGAGTTCTGGCCTCGATGTGTTTGAGGATGCCGGCGAGGTCCTCCAAGATGAAGTTATCGGTGGCCTGCGCGCCCTTGGCTGCGACCCGGTGGAACAGCTGGGAGGGTTTTAAGAAATAGCCGAGACGGCCGAGGGATTCCTCGCGGAGGGCGTCGAGCATGGTTTTGCCCGCAGCGGAGGTTTCGTCGATCTGGGCAAAGGTGACGCCGTCGTGCTGGAGGATGTCGTCGGCGAAGAGGTGGATGCGCTCGGAGAGGTATTTATAGAAGATGAAGCCGAGGATGTAGTCGCGGAACTCATCGGCGCCCATTTTACCGCGCAAGGTGTTGGCGATGTTCCAGAGTTGGGTTTCGAGCTGCTTCTTGGTGTCGTCGGCCAAGAGGGAAGCGGAGGTTTTGGAGCGGGGGCAACGGGAGGGCAACGCTGGGTTGGGGGGCGGGAGCACGTTTTAACGGCGGAGGAGCAAACCCACCGCCGGAGGGTATCATCGAGCCGCGCCGGAGCGCCGACACAGAGGGGAAAAACAGGGAGTCCACATGGGCTTCTTTGGTTCTGAAGCATTCTAACACCCTTCAGTCGGGGTTCCTTACTATCTCTCGCGTCTCAGCGGAACGTGCTGCCCATCCATCGGCACGACCTTCGCTTTCACCGGCGCGTCCTGCCGTTGCACCCCAGCCGCCTTTTTCGTCTCGGGCGACTGCCCACACCGTGGCGCGTCGCCAACAAAAGGCAATAGCAGGCATTGCGGTTAAACGTAGTCGCGGTAGACCGCCTCGAAGCGGCTGGCGATCAGCGCCTCACGGGGATCTGCCGGCAACTCGATCGTGGCCAAACCGGCCTTGCGCGCCTCGGCGACCACCGCGATTGCCAGCTCCAGTGAAACTTCGCGCAGCCGAGTAAGCGCCGGATAAATCCGGCCAACCGCCAGGTCCGCCGGGGTGACCAACTCGGCCAGCCTCCGGGCGGCGGCAAGGAACATGGCGTCGGTGACCTCTTTGGCCCCGCAAGCGAGGGCACCGAAACCGACACCAGGGAAAATGTAGACGTTGTTACCTTGGCCAGGGGTGTAGGTGTGGCCGTTAAGCGTGACCGAAGCGAATGGGCTACCGCTGGCGAACAGCACTCGTCCGTCGGTCTCGCGATACGCCGCCTCGGCGGTGCACTCGGCTTGGCTGGTGGGGTTGGAAAGCGCGAAGATGACCGGACGTTTATTGATCTCGGCCATGCGCCGCAGAATCGCCGGAGTGAAGGTCGCGGGCTGGCCCGAGACGCCAATCAGCATGGTGGGCTTAATGGCCTCGACGGCTTCGGCGAGCGTGCGCAGAGGGGCATGGACGTGCGCGTAGGGTAACTTGTGGTGCGCGAGTTTACGGCCGGGGCGGTTTTGCACGACCAGACCTTCGGAATCCACGAACCAGCAGCGCGCGCGGGCGTCGGCCTCCGCCATGCCTTCGGAAGTGGCGGCGGCGACAAACAGGTCGGCGATGCCGGTGCCGGCTTCACCGGCGCCGAGGAAGAGCAGGCGCTGATCGGCCAAGGTGCCACCGATGTCGCGCAACGCACCGAGCAAGCCGGCGACAGCAACGGCGGCGGTGCCCTGGATGTCGTCATTGAAGCTGCACAGCGTCGAGCGGTTGTCGTTGAGCAGGCGGAAGGCGTTGGTGTTACCGAAGTCTTCCCATTGCAGCAGGGCTCGTGGGAAAACCGAACGCACGGCTTCGACAAACTCGGCAATAAACTCGTCGTAGGCATCGCCGCGCACGCGCGGTTGCGGAATGCCGAGGTAAGAGGGGTCGTCGCGCAGCGCGGCGTTGTCGGTGCCGACATCGAGGGTGATGGGCAGGCCGTAGGCGGGGTGCAGGCCGGCGCAAGCGGTATAAAGCGCGAGTTTACCGACGGGGATGCCCATGCCGAGCGCGCCTAAATCGCCGAGGCCGAGGATGCGCTCGCCGTCGGTGACCACGATCATACGCACGTCGGACAGCGGCCAGTGGCGCAAGATTTCGGCGATGCGGCCGCGTTCGTCGATGCTGATGAACAACCCGCGCGGACGGCGAAAAATGGCACCGTATTCGAGGCAGGCCTGGCCAACCGTGGGGGTGTAGATGATTGGAATCATCTCCTCGGCGTGATCCTGCATGACGCGGTAAAAGAGAGTCTCGTTACGATTTTGCAGCGTGGTGAGGAAGATGTACTTCTCGAGGGCGTTGTCCTTGCGGCGCACGTTGGCGAGCACGCGGGCGACTTGTTCGTCGAGGGTGAAAACGCGCGGCGGCAACAGGCCGCGCAGGCCGAGGGCGTCACGTTCGCGCTCGGTGAACGCGGTGCCTTTGTTGAGAAGCGAGTTGGTCAGGAGCGCGGTGCCACGTTGCCAAATCGGACCGCCGATTGAGGACAGTCCCGAGTCGAAGGGTAAGTGATTCATAGGAAGCCGTCACTGTGACAGAAAACCACGCTGGCCGACTGCGCGCCATTTGGCAAAAAGACCGCGTCTATCGGTTGCAGCAAGCTGGAGGAGCAACGGATGCGTGTGTGTTTTGGCGCGGGGAAACGGGTCGCGTGGCGCGAAGGCCCCAGCACGGCGTGGGGCGGGCATTAACCCAACTCATAATTGGCGAACGGCCCCCGGCCGTTGCCGAGATGGGTTATGGTGCGGACTACCCCACCCCACCATGCAAACGTACACCCTGCTTCCGCTCTTTTGGCGTGCCCTGCGGTGCGCCCTCCTGCTTGTCTTGCTGTTCTTAATCCTGCCCCTGGCACTTTCCGCCCGAACCCCCGACCGACGGGCGCCGTCCGGCGAAGGCGAACCGCGTGCTGCATTTCAGGTCACGGACGACACGGAGGTCGTCCCTCCGAGGGCGGCGCGGGACTCAGGGAGGGTCCACCTCCGTGTGGACTGGATTCAATTCTGACGGTTATACGGCATTTTAGCTTCTTCGGCTGCCTTACAGCTCGCGAATGACGCCGCTGAGCACCTCGCAGGCGCGGTCGATAGCCGCGCCGTCGTGCGCCGTGCTGATAAAGCCGGCTTCATACGCGCTGGGAGCCAGATAAACCCCGCGATCCAACGCACCGCGGAAAAAGCGGGCAAAAATTTTGGCGTCGCCGGTGAGCGCCGTGTCGTAGTCGCGCACCGCCGTGGGGGTGAAAAAGAAGCTGAACATCGAGCCGCACTGGGGCGTTTGCACCGCGATGCCTTTGGCCTTGGCGGCGTCGGCCACCGCCACGCAGAGCTGGCGGCCGAGTTGGTCGAGGCGTGGGTACGGGTTGAGGTCTTCGAGCAGCCGCAACGAGGCGATACCGGCGGCCATGGCGAGCGGGTTACCGCTGAGCGTGCCGGCCTGGTAAACGGGGCCAAGCGGCGCGAGGTAATCCATGATGTCGGCGCGTCCGCCGAAGGCGCCCACCGGCAGGCCGCCACCGATGATTTTGCCCAAGCAGGTGAGGTCGGGGGTGATGTTTTCGCGTTCCTGCACGCCGCCTTTGGCGATGCGGAAGCCGGTCATGACTTCGTCGAAGATGAGCACGGTGCCGTGCAGGGCGGTGATTTCCCGCACGTAGGCGAGGTAGCCGGCGTCGGGCATGATGAAGCCGACATTGCCGCAGTAGGGCTCGATGATGACGCCGGCGATCTGGCCGGGGTTGGCGGCGAAGCAGGCGTTGAGGGCGGCGCGGTCGTTGTAGGGTAAGACGATGGTTTCGCGGGCGAAGGAGGCCGGGATGCCGGCGCTGTCCGGGTGGCCGTGCGTGAGGGCGCCGGAACCGGCTTTGATGAGCAACGAGTCGGAGTGTCCGTGGTAACAGCCGGAGAACTTGATGATCTTGTCGCGTTTGGTGAAGCCGCGAGCGAGGCGGATAGCCGACATAGTGGCCTCGGTGCCGCTGCTGGTCATGCGGACTTTTTTAATCGAGGGGACAAAGCGCACGATCAGCTCGGCCATTTCCACCTCATAGGGGTTGGGCGTGCCAAAAGAGGTGCCGTGGTCGAGGGCGGCGGCGATGGCGGCTTTGATAACCGGGTGGTTGTGGCCGTGGATGGCCGGGCCCCAGGTGCAGACGAAGTCGATCAGTTCGCGGTTGTCGGCGGTGGTGAGCGTCGCGCCTTGGGCGGACTGGGTGAAGAACGGCGCGCCGCCGACCGAGCGGAAGGCGCGGACGGGCGAGTTGACCCCGCCCGGGATGAGCTGGAGGGCGCGAGCAAAAAGGGCGTCGGAAACAGGAGATGCGGAGGAAGAGGAGGAATACATTTTTTTAACCACTGATTAGCACTGATGAACACTTATGAAATCAACGAACCCGGCGACGCCAGTCGAGTTGTGGGAATGCTCCGAAATTGACGAGGTAACCGACGCGCCGACCAGTTGATTTCAGGTAGTGCAGCAACTGGGCTTCGTGTTCGGGAAGAATCGTTTTAACGGCCTTCAGTTCCACAATAATTTTATCGAGCACGATCAAGTCGGCTTCGTAAAATTTACGGAGGATTCGGCCCTTGTAGGAAATGGGGAGCTTAGGTTGGGATACGAAGGGAATTGATCGGTCAGCCAGCTCGATTTCCAAGCTCTCTTGGTAAACGTCTTCAAGGTAGCCACTGCCCATCTCGTTATAGACCGCAAAACAGGCCCCGATCAGCGCATAGCCTTCCGGATCATGCTCCGGTTGTTTGTTTGTATCAGTGTTCATCAGTGCAAATCAGTGGTTAACCACTCCGTTCGGTTCCCACCGCCGCTTTAGCTCACGTACTTTTGCACGATGGGGATGCGGCGGCCGACACCGAAGGCGAGCGGGGTGATCTTCAAACCGGGGGCGGCTTGCTTCCGCTTGTACTCGTTCAAATCCACTTTGCGCACGATGTCGTTGACCACCACCTCGGCAAAGCCCCGCGCCACCAAGTCGCGGCGCGACTGGCCGTCTTCCACGTAGCCCTGTAAAATCGCGTCCAACACATCGTAGGGCGGCAGGCTGTCCTGATCGACTTGGCCGGGGCGCAACTCGGCGCTGGGTGGCTTTTCAATCGTGCCCACCGGGATAACAATGCGCTCACGGTTAATCCACCGGCAGAGCTCGTAGACCTGGGTTTTATAAACGTCGCTGATCACCGCCAACCCGCCGCACATGTCGCCGTAAAGCGTGCAATACCCCACCGCCACCTCGCTCTTGTTTCCCGTGGTCAGCAGGAGCGCGCCAAACTTGTTGGAGAGCGCCATCATCAACACGCCACGCACTCGGGCTTGAATGTTTTCTTCGGTCACATCCAGGGCGCGACCTACGAAGATCGGGCCGAGCGCCGCTTCGGCCTGCGCCACCGTGTCGGCGATCGCGATGGTTTCAAAACGGATGCCCAGATTGCGGGCCAAGTCGCGGGCGTCGTCCTTGGAGTGATCCGAGGAAATCGCCGAAGGTAGGGAAACTCCCATGACGTTATCCGCCCCCAGTGCGGCGACCGCCAGTTCGGCGACAAGGGCGGAATCGATACCGCCGGAAAGGGCAATCAGCGCCTTCTTAAACCCGCTCTTGTGCGCGTAGTCGCGCAGGCCGAGCACGAGGGCGGCATGGATGTCGGCCATCGGCGAAGTGGGCTGGGCCGCCACCGGGGCGCAACCGGGGACGGCGGCGGCGCCAGTGGACTGGCCTGGCGAAGCGGCGAGCGTGGCGGTTGTGTCGATAACGCGGTTTTCGGTGGCGAAGGCCGGCAGCCGGGCGGTGATCCGACCGGTGGCGTCGCTCACCAGGCTGCGGCCGTCGAACACCAGTTCGTCGTTGCCGCCCACGGCATTGACGTAAACCACCGGGCAACCGAGCTGAAGGGCGGCATCGGTGATGAGCTGATCGCGCAGGTAGCCTTTGCCGTGATGCCACGGGCTGGCGGAAAGATTAACCATCAGATCGAGCTGCTGGTCGGCGAGCCAGTTAACCGGTTGAAAGCGGTAGCGGTTGCTCGGCGCGAGTTCGGGATGCGTCCAGATGTCCTCACACAAGGTTACGCCGATTTTTTTGCCCGACACGGTGATGACCGAGGGCGGCGCCGGCGAGGGCTCGAAGTAGCGGTCCTCGTCGAACACGTCGTAGGTGGGCAGCAGGCACTTGCGCGAAAGGGAAACGACGAGGCCGTTTTGGCAAAACGCCGCGGAGTTGTAGCAGCGCCGGCCGGTGGCGGCAGGATTGGCCTCGACGGTGCCAATGAGCGCGGGCACCTCACCGATAACGGCGGCAATCTCGGTGAGCGTGGTTTCAACATCGGACACGAAGCGGCGTTTCAGCAAAAGGTCGCGGGGCGGGTAGCCGCAGATGACCAGCTCGGGATAGACGACTAATTCGGCGCCCTGAGCGACGAGGGTGTGGTAAGCGTCGAGGATGAGCCGACGGTTGCCGACGAGGTCACCGACGGTGGGATTTAGCTGGGCAATACCGATGCGCATGGAAGAGGTCGGGCAACGTGGGAGGGTTTCGCCCCCATGACAATCCACAAGCCGCGTGGGGCGTGGGGCCAGTTGCCAAACGCCGTGCGGCCTGTTCGTCTGCGAGCACTCCTTTCCACATGACCATTCGCGAACCTGAAGTCGTTGAACTTTCCACAGCCCAAGGCCCCATGCGCACGCTGGTTTTCCGCCCCACCGGCGAAGGCCAACACCCCGGCATCGTGCTCTACTCGGAGATTTTCCAAATCACCGCCCCCATCCACCGCACCGCAGCCTTCCTGGCCGGCCACGGCTTCATCGTTGCCGTGCCGGAGGTTTACCATGAGTTCCTGCCTTCCGGCACGGTGCTCGCCTACGACCAACCCGGCGCCGACAAGGGCAACGAACTTAAGTACTCAAAAGAGTTGGCCAGCTACGACGACGATGCCCGCGCGGCAGTGAAATTCCTCAAAAAACACCCCGCAGGCAACGGGCGCGTCGGCGCGCTGGGCATCTGCCTGGGTGGCCACCTTGCCTTCCGCGCGGCGATGCGTGCCGAGGTGGAGGCGACTGCGTGTTTTTATGCCACCGATATCCACAACGGCACCCTGGGGCTGGGAAAAGCCGACGAAACGCTCTCGCGTATTTGCGAAATCCAGGGCGAGTTAATGATGATCTGGGGCCGTCAAGACCCGCATATCCCTGGCGAGGGCCGCGCCAAGATCTACGCCGCGCTCACGGCTGCAAAAACGAATTTCACCTGGCATGAATTCAACGGCGCGCACGCCTTCCTGCGCGACGAAGGCCTGCGTTATGACGCCCAACTCGCCCACCTGACCCTGGGCATGACGGTGGCGTTATTTCAGCGCAAATTGGGCTGAGCGCTCATTCGGCGTTCGATGTGAGCTGTATTGGCCGGGGACGGCCAAGCCGACAGTTTCGGAGTCCGTGTAACGTTGGCCGTCCCCAGCCAATTCGCCCCGCTCCCGTGTGGAAACGGTGTGAGGAGCTGGAAGCCTGTTACACGTTAATCACCAGTAAGCAATCAACCAGCGCTATTCTTTACGCATAACGGGAAAAACATCCCGTTAACCGCTGCCCCCGACCGCAGTTAATACTAGACGTCGTTTGCGGCTGCGGAGCATGGCGTTAGCCTTGGCACTGATTACGGACAGCACGCTGCGGCTCGATAAATTAGCTACGCGCGGCAATCAAGGCGGCGAGTGCAGCTTGATCGACTACGCCTTCGACTGCATGCAGGTGGTGCAAAACGCCCATGCGGTCATCTTCGCCCGAGGTGGAGATATCAAGCATCCAGTCGGCGGTCTTGGGTTCTGCGACGATCACCTCGTCGGCCCATTTAATCACTTCGGAGGCGGTAACGAAGCCTTCGGTGAGGCCACGGATATAGAATTCGGCAAGCGTACGGTAGTTGGTCGGAGTGGACATAAATGTAAACGAAAGCGATGAGCGTCGGCAGTAACCCGCCCAACGGCGAGCCGGAATTTCCTGGTTATTCTGAACCGTGAACGTGACCCCGATTTTGCCCAGGAAGTCGAATGCAGGCAGGTGCCCGTAGGAGGAAAAGATCTAGCCTGGAGCTCAATTTACAGCGCAAGGCACGCCGCAAACACCTCTCGAATGCCAGTAACTTAACCTAGCCCCAAAAACCATAACCGACGGGTACAATATTTTCCCCAAATATCTCCTTGCATGAGCCCGCCCAAAACCTCTTAGTTCGACGTTTTATTTATGAAAGCGACCATCAAAACCCAAGGCCAGCAGTTCGCTGTTTCCGAAGGAGACATTCTCATTGTAAACCGGTACCCTAACACGGAAGCCGGTTCCACCGTCGAAATCACCGACGTCCTCTCCTTCGGTGAAGGCGCTGACTTCAAAATCGGCACCCCGACCCTCGCCGGCGCAACCGTCACCGCCAAGGTCCTCGAAAACAAGCGTGGCAAAAAAGTAATCGTTTTCAAAAAGAAGAAACGTAAGGGCCACGAAAAGAAGCGCGGCCACCGCCAAGAGCTTTCGGTCATCAAGATCGAAACCATCAAGGCCTAATACAACCACAACTCTTAAAGGAGAAACTATTCCATGGCGCATAAAAAAGGTGCAGGTTCCACGTCCAACGGTCGCGAGAGCCATTCAAAACGTCTCGGCGTAAAGAAGTTTGGCGGCCAGGCCGTCATCGCCGGCAACATCATCGTCCGTCAGCGCGGCAGTAAGCTGCATGCTGGCAAAAATGTCGGCATCGGCCGCGACTGGACCCTGTTTGCCCTCACCGACGGCAAGGTCGAATTCGACAAGATCCACCGCAAGGTGAACATCGTCTAAGGTCGTTCGTTTTCGCTTTCATCAAGCGCCGTGGCTCCAAAGCCTCGGCGCTTTTTTGTTTTGCCCTCCCGCCGATCAAGCGCCGCTTTAGAACCAAACCATGAGCGAGCGCCTTAGAAACCTTCAGCGCCAGCAAGTCATCCTACGTGAACACCTGGCTTGGATCGAAGCGGAAATCACCCAAGAAATAGTGCCGACCGAAAACGTCGCAGTTCGCCCGGCCCCATGGCAGCGGACAACACCTGATGCATCCGAGCCAATTGATGCCGATGCGCTCATCGAGCGCTACGCAGGAAAAGAACGGCAGCAGCCAGCCGACATTCGCAGGGGCTGCCTACTCCTTTCCATCGGGG
>JBILJE010000328.1:0-3266 GCA_044377395.1 Rariglobus sp.
GTCCAGGCTTACGGTCGCCTCGAAAAACTATGCGAATACGTGCACCTGCCGATGCAAAGCGGCAGCGATCGCATCTTGAAGGCGATGAACCGCCCGTATTCGCGTGGGCGTTACCGCGAGATCGTCGAGTCGTTGCGCGCGGTGCGCCCCGACATGTATTTCTCGACCGATATAATCGTGGGGTTCCCCGGTGAGACCGACGAAGAGTTTGAGCAAACCCGGGAGCTTTTCGAGGCGTGCAACTACGACATGGCGTACATTTTCAAGTATTCCATCCGCAGCGGCACGCCAGCGGCCGACATGGGCGACCAAATCCCCGACTCGGTTAAGGAGCATCGTAACGCCGTGTTGTTGGACATCCTCAAAAAGAACTCCGAGCGCCGCAACGCCGCGCTATTGGGCACGATCGAGGAAGTACTGGTCGAAGGGCCGGACAAGACCGGCCAGCGATTCACCGGCCGCACGCGCGGCAACCGCGTCTGCATTTTCGATGCGCAAGCGCGCCTCATCGGCCAACGGGTGCCACTCAAAATCGAACGCTCCAGCGTGAGCACACTCTACGGAGAACTGCAGTTGGCGGGTGTTTGATTCCGCCTCCGAATCCCCGCCTTTCCCCTTTATCTTAATCGTTCTTTCCTGCGCACGATTCACGTCCCAAACCCCTGCCGAAAAAACGATTAAGAGAACGCATTTCAAAAAAAACCACCCATGACGCTCACCCTTTCCACCCTTCTTGTCGGCCTGATTTTGCTCGGGCTCGGGTTCCTGCTGCTCGTGAGCAACTCGGCCATCACATCAATGTTCAAAGCCCTGCCGCGCTCCCAGGCGGCCGCCATCGTTTTCTTTGGCGCGGGCTCAGCGTGGTTTATTTACAACGTATCCAGTATGTCCGCAGCCGATGTGATCGGCTTCTCATCCCCTACCCCGTTCGTATTCCTGTTCGCCGCGCTCGCCGTACTCTCGTTTATCTACCTGCCGGAATTCCTCGCCGTGCGCGGCCTGAGCATCGTCATCCTCGTCGGCTCGTGGCCGCTGCTGATGTCCGCTTACGGCCGCTATGAGCTGCCGCAGCGTCTCTGCATGGTTTCGGCGCTGTACGTCGCCATCAGCGCGGCAATCTACCTGGGAGCATCGCCGTTCCGCCTGCGGGATTTCTTCGAGTGGCTGTACCGCACCCCGGCGCGGGCGCGTGCACTGGGGGCCGCACTTTCAGCCTACGGACTGCTGCTGGCTGGCATCGCGTTCACCTACTAATCGGCAGCGCCCCCCCCCTTTATTTTACCTCCATGACGCCTGTTCTCCTCGTTCTCGCCGGTCCGGCCGGCTCTGGAAAAACCACCCTGTGCGAACGTATGGTCGCCGAGGTGCCCGGGTTCGAGCGTATCGTCACCACCACCACGCGCGCCCCGCGCCCCGGCGAGGTCAACGGCGTGCATTACCACTTTTTCACCCCGGAAGAATTCGACGCCAAGGTCGCTGCTGGCGAATTTCTGGAGTGGGCCTGGGTGCACAAGACCGGCAACCGCTACGGTACCCTCGCCTCCTCGGTGCTCGATCCCCTTGAGGCCGGCCGCAGCTTAATTATCAATGTGGACGTGCAGGGCGTGGAGAGCTTTTGCAAGGCCGCGCAAGCCTCCCCGCTGCTCGCCAAACACATGGGCACCGTTTTCATCAATGTCCCCATTCCCGAGCTGCGCGTACGCCTGACCGGACGCGGTGAAAGCGAGGCGGAGATCGCCCATCGCATGGAAACAGCCGCGAACGAACTCAAGGAAATCGGTAAATTCGATTTCGTGGTCGAAAGCCGCAACCGGGAGGATGATTTCGCGGCTTTGCTGGCGATTTGGCGCCAGGTCCAGGCGCGGGCCGAAGGTGCCGCCTAAGCCAATTCGCCGCCCAAAAAGAGTTACGGAAACCCTGAGCTCACGCTCAAGGCCACACGTTGCGTGTAAATACTTCCCGTGGCCTTGAGCGTGAGCTCAAGGTTTTTGGCAACACACGTTGCGTGTAAATACTTCCCGTGGCCTTGAGCGTGAGCTCAAGGTTTTTGGCAACACACTGCGTGTAAATACCTCCCATGGCCTTGAGCGTGAGCTCAAGGTTTTTGGCCACACGCTACGTGTAAAAACTTCCCGTGGCCTTGAGCGTGAGCTCAAGGTTTTTTCCCTGAGGCAGCCGCATCCGATATTCGTCCGCTTACGCGTTCTCGGCCTGAAACGCTCCCGCAAGCCGCTTCCTCTTACGGCTGATGCAGCGAGTGCAGCTGGCTGCTGCTGATCTTGTTCCCTGGACCGAGCAGGACCACACGCGGCTGGTGGCCGGCGATTTGATCCTCGGGCAGTCGGCAGTAGGCGATGATGATCGCCAGATCCCCCGGTGCCACCAAACGCGCAGCGGCTCCATTGACCTGGATTTCACCGGCGGCGCCGTAAATCACGTAGGTGGTGAAACGCGCGCCATTGTTGATGTCGAGGACGTCGACCTGCTCGTATTCGAGCAGGCCGGCGGCGCGGCAAAGGTCTCGGTCAATCGTCACCGAACCCTCATAATCGGGATCGGCGGCGGTGATGGTGACGCGGTGAAGCTTGGTCTTGAGGAAGGTGCGATACACGGGCGAAAGAGAAAACGTGTAGGCGGAAAACCGCCTGGGGCAAGATCAGGTTCGTGACAACGCGATCTCGTCGGTTTGCCGAAACGTGATGAGGTGCGCGAACGCCCAGTCGCGATCCCGCAGGTTGCGCCGGATTACGCTGATCGGCTCCGGCGTTCAGGTTAAACATTACCCATTACGAGGCGTCCCCTTGGCCCGTCACGAGTTTTGACTGCACGGTGCGTCGGTCGAGATTCAAGCGGCGGGCCGTAGCCTGGAGGTTTGCCGATTCGAGTCCGAAGACGTGCCGCGTGTAATGCCTCAGCATTTCCTCGGCGGTGAGGGTGCCAGGCTGCATCAAGCTATGCCAATCCAACGCACTCGCCTGGACCTGTCCCGCCGGCCTGTAGTCACCTCGAACTAACAAGTTGCGAAGGCATTGTTCCAGTTCTCGGAAGTTTCCCGGCCACGCGTAGGCTGCGCCCAAGTGCCGCTCGATCCAGCCCAGCGCTTCGCCCGCAAACGCCTCCCCTTCCTCCGCGCCGAGAAGCCGTTCGGCTATATGCCTCACCAGCACCACCAACTCGTCCGGTGTGTCGTCGAGCTGGGCCCGCAGCGTCGGCGTCTCGATCAAATCCGAACACAACCGGTAATAAAAATCCTCGCGGAACCGGCC
>JBILJE010000329.1:0-3254 GCA_044377395.1 Rariglobus sp.
CCCCTTTCCGAATGAAGCTCAAAGTCTCCCACCTCACCCGCTACGAATATGCCCGCGAGGTTTCCTATTCGCCCCACTTGCTTTACATGCGCCCCCGCGACAGCGCCCTTCTGCGGGTGAACCACTTTAAGTTTAACATTTCTCCCGATGCCAAGGTCGTCTGGACGCGCGATTGCTCCGACAATCTCCTCGCTTGGGCCCATTTCTGGGAGCGCTCCCCCAACCTGAGCATCCGCTCCGAGTTCGAGGTGGAAACCCTCGAAACCAACCCGTTTGACTTCATCCTCAAACCTTACGCGTTCACCGCGCCATTCGAATACGAGGAACTCCACCGCTTCACCCTCGCGCCCTACCTCGCGCAACCCTTCGGTGAAACCCAAGCCATTTTGCGCAACTGGCTTGATGTTCACTTCGTCAACCGCCCCAAGGAAACCGTGCCCTTCCTGGTCGCGCTCAACACCCTTGTCCACACCTCGCTTTCCTACACCCGACGCTACGAGCGCGGTATCCAACCTTCACACACCACGCTCCAACTGGGCACCGGCTCCTGCCGCGACTACGCCGTGCTCTTTGTGGAGCTTTGTCGCACCCTCGGCCTAGCCGCCCGCTTTGTCAGCGGCTACCAATTCGACCCCTCTCCCGACGCCCCCGCCTACGGCGCGATGCATGCTTGGGCTGAAGTTTATCTTCCCGGCGCCGGCTGGAAAGGCCTCGACCCGACCCACGGCATGTTTTGCGATGACACGTTTATTCCCGTCGCCCACGCCGCCGTCGCCGAAAGCGTCAATCCCATCCAAGGCTCCTACTATTCGCCCGATCCCGTACCGTCAGAACTCAGCCACAGCATCCTCGTCGAACAAATCTCATGAGTGCGCCCGCCCCCTATTCCACCTCCACTTGGTCTGCCGTCCGCGCCTGCGCCGACGCTGTCGAGGCGTCCTTCGCCCAGAGCGGCGTGCTCTTCACCATGGGCGGCGAGCCCACCTTTATCCCTCACGATCCGCAGGGCCCCGAATGGAACACCGCCGCGCTCGGTCCGACCAAACTCGGCTACGCCCGCCGCTTCGCCCGCCAGCTCATCCAGTCCGCCTACCCGGGCTCGGTCATTCTGGAAACCTCCGGTAAACACTACCCGGGCGAACCACTCCCCCGCTGGGCCTTGCTCGTCCAATTTCGCGCCGATGGCCAGCCGCTCTGGAACGACATCACACGCCTGCGCGCCGACACCGAAACGGGAAAACACACCCTCAAAAACGCCCTCGCCGTCATCACCGCGATCGCAAAAAAACTCGCCGTCCCCGCCGCCGGCATCCTGCCCACGCACGACTTCGCCACTCCCGACAAAAACGCGGGCTACGTTCTCCCCCTCGACCACGACGACACGACCTGGGTAAGCGACAACTGGCGCGCCGCTCTCGACCAAGACTCCGCCTCGCTTTTTCCCGGCGACAGCCTCATCGGTCTGCGCCTCCCTCTGGGCGAACTGGGCGAGGACAACCTGCGCCGCGCGCTCACCGTCGAGGTGCTCAACGGCTCCGTCACCCTGTTTATCCCGCCGCTTAAACTGGCGCCTTACATTGAACTGATCGCGGCGATCGAGAGCGCGTTCACCTCGCTCAAACTCAAGGACGCCGTGCTCGCCGGCTACGCGCCGCCCCTCGACCCCGCGCTGCCGACCATCGGTTTCGCCTCCGACCCCGGCGTCATCGAGGTCAACCTCGCCATCTGCGAAAACTGGGCGGCCTACGATCGCCAGCTCGAACACCTTTACGCCGCCGCCGATGCCATCGGCCTGACCGCGCGCAAACTCCAGCTCAACGGCCGCGCCACCGGCACCGGCGGCGGTGCCCACCTGGTTTTTGGCGGACCGCTCGGTCTGGTTTCACCGTTCTTCGCCTTCCCCGCGCTGCTGCCCTCGGCGATCCGTTATTTCCAGCATCACCCCGCGCTCAGCTACGCCTTCACCGGTCAATACATGGGCCCCAGTTCGCAGGCCCCGCGCATCGACGAGTCCACCTTTGAGGCGCTCTACGAACTCGAAATCGCCTGCGCCGGCGCCGAGCAATTTGGCAACCCGCAGAACTTCGCCCTTTTTGACCTGCTGTTCCGCGACCTGCTCATGGACCGCTCGGGCAACACCCACCGTGCCGAGATCAGCGTGGACAAACTCTGGAATCCGTTCGCCGGCAACGGCCGCGCCGGCCTCGTCGAATTGCGCGCCTTTGAGACGCACCCCGACCGTCCTGCCATGTCGGTCGTGGCGCTGTTTATCCGCGCGATTTTCGCCCGCCTCGCCGCCGATCCATTTAAGCCTCCCTTCATCCGTTGGGGCGGCGAACTGCACGACAAGTTCTTCCTGCCCTCCTTCGTTTGGCAGGATCTTTCCGCGATCTGCGCCGACCTGCGCGCCCACGGCATCCCGTTTGAAACCGAGTGGCTGCGCCCGCTCTGGGAGTTCCGTTTTCCCACGCTCGGCGAATTTGTCTTCACGACCACGCCGCCCGCCACCACCCCCGCCGCCAAGTCCAAAGGCAAACCCCAAGCCGGAAGTGTCACCCACACCGTGACCCTTCGTCAGGCGCTGGAAGCCTGGCCGCTCCTCGGCGAACAGCCCAACGGCGGCGGCGGCACCTCGCGTTGCGTCGACGCCAGCATGGACCGCATCGAGGTCGCCGTGAGCGATCCCGCGCTCCTCGAAACCGGCCTGCTGCTCGTCAACGGCCTGCCCTGCGAATTCCGCCCGCTTCCCGCCAGTTCGCAGCTCCCCGCGCCGGCCGCTGCCGCCGGTGTGCGTTACCGGGCGTTTTTCTTAAACCCCGCGCTCCACCCGCACATCCCGGTGCATGCGCCCTTGCTCATCGAGTGGGTCGACAAAGCCACGTTTGCCGTCGTCGCCGCCGCCCGCTGGCACGTGTGGAACCCGCGCAGCGAATCCTACACCGACCGTCCCATGACGCCCGACCTGGCGAAACGCCGCTTTAACGACCGCTGGGAAGCCTGGCCGCAGACGGTCGGTCAGCCGCGCATGATCATGAAAGTCGATTTCCCTCCCGAAGGCCGCCACACGCTCGACCTGCGCCGCTACCCGGCACAAGCCCGATGAGCGGCGCGCCGAATCCACGCCTCGTTCACTTCATCGCCGGCGCTGCGGGCGTTTGGCGTATCCGCGAGATTCGTACCGTTATCGGCGAAGGGTTTTCTGCGGCTGCACACCTCGACATAACAGCCACCCCGCCGCCAATCGCTACGCCGAC
>JBILJE010000330.1:0-3247 GCA_044377395.1 Rariglobus sp.
CCTTTCGTCACCGCATCTGGAATGCGTTGACCTGACTGAAGTTGTCCATGTTGGACCAACTGCAAAATTGGAGGCGCGAGCCGGAATCGAACCGGCGGTAGAGCTTTTGCAGAGCTCGGCCTTACCACTTGGCGATCGCGCCTAAAACGATCGAGGGCGAAACGTGGGCGAAGAAATTCGCGTTCGCAAGTACGGAAACACAGGTTTTTTTAAGGACCTAAATCCGTCCTGATCAGCATCGGTTGCTCACTTCACCTCGACTTGCCACTGGCGTGAGTGCTGGCTCCCAGCCAAGTGGACCGTGTAGTGGCCGGTTTTAAGGGCTCCTCCGGGCAGGGTGATCACCACCGCGCTTTCCTTTGTTCGCGCGGTGAGTTCGCCGCCGAGGGGTTCGAATTGTGGGACGATGATCACGCTTTCTCCGCGCAAAAACACCTGGGCGCCGCCAAGTTGGTGCTTTTGATCTCCTATCTGACAGGTGAAAACGATCGGGTAGGGCAGCAGCGTGGTTGTCTCACTGGACGCCGTTACCGCGCCAAACGAGAGAGGTAACTGCGGAATTTCAACTAAGGTTGCCGCGAGGCCCTCGGTCAGCCCGGCGGCCGCTTCGGTCACGGTGGCTAGCCGAGTCAGTGAGCGAACGAGTAATTGAGGGTCGGCGGGACGTTCGGCGGAGACGGTTATGCGCTGGTAGCCGGCATCATTGAGGCGCATGACGTTGGCGCGCTGTTTGGTGTCTTCGTAGGGCTCAAATGCGGGGGTGTCCTTGCGGTATTTGAGCGTGATCACCGTGTAGGGAATGATGCAGGCGACGATCACCAAAAAGACCCATTTCATGGGCCAGGGTTTACGATTGAGCGGACTCGACATAGGGTCGCGAGTGAAGGGCGGTGCACCTGCAAGGCAAGGCGGGATGTTGGTCTAGGGCGGGTGGGCAATGGGCCTGCCGCACCGTTCGAGGCTGTGCGCAAATAATGCGCACGTTTCGGCAAGCGCGTAGCAGAACACAGGCTTGCGCTTGCTGGTCCGAGAACGCTTGCTTGGCGAGGCAACCTAAACCCTTTTCCCCATGAAACTCATCATCTCCATTATCAAGCCCTTCAAGCTTGAGGAAGTTAAAGAAGCTCTCTCCTCGATCGGTATCGAGGGCATGACCGTCACTGAGGTCAAAGGCTTTGGCCGCCAGAAGGGCCACACCGAGATCTATCGTGGTTCCGAGTACACCGTGGATTTCCTGCCTAAGGTGAAAATCGAGATCGTGGTGACCGACGACATGGTGACCAAAACGATCGAAGCCGTCGTCAAGTCGGCCAAGACCGGCAAGATCGGCGATGGTAAAGTGTTTGTTCTGCCCATCGAGGAGGCAGTACGCATCCGCACCGACGAGCGCGGCGACGCTGCAGTTTAAGTATTTCTGCTCAGCCTGGCTGGTTTTGGCCGGTTCCGGACTTACACGGAGCCGGTTTTTTGTGCCTTTGGCCCAACACCCAGAAGCGGCGAACCTACGGGCGATTAAGGTGAACGCCTTGGCCGATCGTTGTGATCCGTGGGATCGAATACTTTCAGCAGGTGGAACGGCGGGCGGAGCGCGCAAGAGAGAACATGCTGGGCGAGCGGGTAGTCACATTCGAAGTGTAGGATGCTGAATCGGAGTTCAGGGTTAACTGATCGTTCTGTCACACAATCTATGCACGAGTTCACCGTGGGATGCACTCATGGCCATTCCGCTCCTGCATCTTGCGCCCGCTCATCGAGGCCTGCCGCAGAGTTGAGGCTTATGCTGCTGCTGTTTGGCTCTTCCCCACGAATGCGGTAAAAGGCGCGATTGAGACTTGCTCTCATTTAGGTGGGTGGTATCGCTCTGGGGCATCTTACCAATGAACCTACACCGCTTTTTTGTCGTACGACTTTTTCTCCGTTTATCGTGTTGCGTTGGTTTGGTGCTGGCGTGCGCCGCGCTCAGTCCCGCTGTTGCGGCGGCGCCGGACGCTTCGGCCGAGCTGACGTTGGCGAAACTCGTTGTGGCCCTCAAGCCCGACAAAAATCCCGAGCTCATGCTCCAAGAAAAGCGAGCGCTGGAGGGCTTCCTCTCGGGCGAGTTGGGCCGTCCGGTCGAGGTGGTGATCCCGCTGTCCGCCGCCACGATTTTGGAGGGCCTAGCCAACGGCTCTATCGACCTCGGCTATCTGAGCGCCACCGACATGGTTAACGCGCGTAACCGCAGCATCGCTCACGTGTTGCTGGCCGGCGAGTTCGCCGACGGGCGCACCGCCTACGACAGCTACTGGGTGGTGAAACAGGATTCGCCGCACCGCTCGATCGCCGATCTGCGCGGGCGCCCTGTGGCTTTTGCCAGCAAGACGAGCACCTCCGGGTTCGTCATCCCGCTGCTCGACCTACGCAGCCGGGGCTTGATCGGCGAGGATGGCAACGCCGAGGCGTTTTTTGGACGGGGTAACCTCTATTTTGGGGTCGGTTACGTGTCCGCCATCGAGCGTGTGCTGGCCGGTGACGCCGAGGCCGCCGCGGTGAGTTACTACGTGCTCGATCGGGATAAGCATCTCTCCGTCGATCAGCGCTCGCAGTTGCGCATGTTGCAAAAACAGGGCCCCGTGCCCAGCCACGTGATCGCGGTGCGCGCCTCGCTCGGCGCCGCCGACACCGCGCTGCTGCGCTCCGCCGTTCTCGGGCTCAACGCCCCGGAACAATCCGCCCTGCGCGACAAACTCTTCACCACCCGCCTTGTGCCCGTTGACGAGGCCGCCCATCTCGCCCCGCTCGCCGACGGTCTTGCCCTGGCCGGCCGCGCCCTCCGCCAGTGAAGCCAGCCGACTCCACTCCCGCTTCCGCAGCCTCGTCCGCAGCCGCACCGGCTTCGCCGCATGTGATCGCGCGCGGACTCGGGCTTAAGCGCGGTGATCGCTGGCTGTTTCGCGGACTCGATCTGAGTGTGCCGCGCGGCAGTTTTGTCGCCGTGGTCGGGCCCTCCGGCATCGGTAAATCCAGCTTCCTTGCCTGCCTAGCCGGCCTGCTCACCCCGACCGAGGGGCAGCTGGAAATCCACGATGCGGCCGGCCGCATCCACGCACCTGGCGGGGTGCCGGGGGCGACCGGCGTGGTGTTTCAAAACAACCTACTGGTGCCAACCAGCTCTTTGTTGGCCAATGTTTTGTGTGGTCGGCTGGGCCGTTATCCCTGGTGGCGCACGGTGTTCGGCCTGCCGCGGGACGAGCGCGAGTTGGCCTAT
>JBILJE010000331.1:0-3246 GCA_044377395.1 Rariglobus sp.
AGCTCCCGAGGTACGCCCGGCTGTGCTGGGGTGGGACTTTGTGTTTACGGAGGAAACGTATAAGCCGGAGGCCGACCTGATGTTCGCCGCCCCACTGGGCACGGCGGGCTACCCGATTATCATGGGCGCGTTTACCGATGCGGCGGCCACCGGTATCTGGAGCCAAGGTAGAGCGGCACCCCGCCTCGGTTTAACGCACCCGTTGCCGCTGCCGCCCGCCGTGGTTGCCGCGTTGCCCGATATGCGCGGCATTCAGATCCCTATCTTGCCGCTGCTGGACGTGACGCGGTTCGCGTTGCTCAACTCCGATGCCGATGACGACGGCGTCAATCGCGCCATTCCCCTGGTCGTGCGGGTGGGCGACCGGGTTTTCCCGGGCCTGGTCATGGCCTCGATCATGGCTTACTGGAAGGTGGAGCCGGCCGACGTGGAGGTGCGTCTCGGTGAGGCTGTGATCCTGCGTAGCAAGACGGCGGGCGAGCAGCGAATCCCGATCGATGCGAAGGGGTTTTATTATCTCAACTACCGCTATGAGCTCAGCGGCACCGAGAGTGCCGAGCGCGGCCTCGCGTCGGTTTCCTATCAGGGGCTGTTGGAAGAATTGATGCCGTGGGCAGCGTTTGGTGACGCGATGCCGTCGGTGCCGGTGGCCGGAAAAATCGTCGTGGTTGGCCAGACCGCGACCGGGTTAACCGACCTCGGGCCCAGCCCGTTGCGCGCGGAAAGCGGCAAGGTGCTCGTTCACCTTAACGCCTTGGAAAACATCCTGCGCGGCGACTACCTGGTGCGTACCGCGTTTTGGCCGGGCGTGGTCGCGATGCTGCTACTCGGCCTGCTGGCGGCCTGGCTGCTGGATCATTTCCGTACGGTGTACTTTTTCACCGTTGGCGGGCTTGTGCTGGCCTTGGGTTTGGTCTCCTGGGCGATGCTGGTGGTGGGCAATCTCATGATCCCGCTGGCCGCTCCGCTCATCGCCTTCCTCGCTCAGCAGTCGATCGTCACGTATTTAAAAATCCGCGATGAACAAGCCCAGCGCGATCGTATCCGCAAGATGTTCGGCTCCTACGTTTCGCCCGAATTGGTACGGCGCATGGTCGAGACGCGCATCGAGCCCAAGCTCGGCGGACACCAGGACGAAATCACCGCGTTTTTCAGCGACATTCAGGGATTCTCGGCATTCTCCGAGGTGCTCTCGCCGGTGGATCTGGTCGATTTGCTCAACGAGTACCTCGGGGCGATGACCGACATTTTGCAGGACAGCGGAGGGGCGCTCGATAAGTACATCGGTGACGCGATTGTGGCCATGTTCGGCGGGCTGGTGCCGGTCGCGACTCATGCGCGGCTGGCGTGTGAATCGGCCATCAAGATGCAGATGCGCCAGGGCGAATTGCGCGCGCAATGGACGGCGCAGGGCGACCGCTGGCCATCGCTGGTGCACTCGATGCGCACCCGCATCGGACTCAATTCTGGCCAGGTGGTGGTGGGCAACATGGGCTCACGTCACCGGTTTAATTATACAATGATGGGGGATACGGTGAACTTGGCCGCACGCTGCGAAAGCGGGGCCAAAACCTTCGGCGCCTACACGGTGGCCACTGGCGCGACCGTCGAAGGCGCGCGCGCGGCGGGCTGCGAATGCGTGTTTCGCGAACTGGACCGCATCGTGGTCAAAGGCCGCACGGAGCCGGTAGTGATTTTTGAAATCGTCGCGCTGTCGCCCGTTTACCTGTCGGAGGAGGCGTTCACGTGTCTGGAGTTATTTGCCAAGGGGCGGGCGCTGTACCTGAAGCAGGAGTGGGCCGAGGCAAAGCGGTGCTTTGAGGCAGCGACGGCGAACGAGCCGCTCAAGCCGGGCCGCGACATGGGCGTGGAATCGAACCCCTCGCTGATCATGGCGGCGCGGTGCGTGAAAATGGCGGAGCACCCGCCCGGCGCGGATTGGGACGGGGTTTACCGGATGACCACCAAATGAGCGCGACGTTACACTGGGTTTTCGGCTGCCTGCTGGCTTGGGCGTGCGCGTCGCACGGGGGCGCGCAGGCGCCGGTGCCGGCAGGGGTGAACGCGAAAGTGGCTGCGACTGGGGAGGTGAACGCGAAAGCGGCTGCGCCGGTCGGTGCGCAAGCTGCGGCGACGGAACAGGCGCCCACGCTGGGCCATGTGGCCGGGCGGGTCATGCTGCGGACGTTCAACGCAAAAGGCGGGGCACGGCTGGAGTTTCCCAAAACGGGGCGGCAGCTGGCGGCGGGCGAGGTGTTGATCACGGGCGATCAGTCGTTGTTTGAACTGCGCGTGGGAGAGGCGGGCTGGTGGCGCGTAGGGCGGCGGGCGGTGGTGGCACCGCAGGCGGGCGGAGGCGGGCGCTTGACGGCGGGCACGGCGCTGGTGCGGGTGCCCAAGGGCGCGAGTTGGCGCATCGACGCGGCGCGGGGCTCGGCGCGGCTTGCGGCGGGCCTGTGGCTGCTGCAGGCGGTGGACAACGAAGGACTGAAAATCGCTTGCTTGGACGGCCCGGCCGAGCTTTTGGCAATCGGTGAACCCGCCGCGCCGGAGTCGGCAAATACCAAAGCGACTGGAGGCGGCGAGTTAAGCGGAGCGACGGCTGCAACGGGGGTGACGCCGGAGCCGCTGGACCGGTTAAAACTCAACCCGGGGGAGCTGGTGTTTTTGCGCCCGGGCGGCGCGGCATTCGGGCCGATCGTGGTGATTTATTTGGAGGAACTCATCGCGACGAGCCGGCTGGTGAACGGGTTTCCCGAGCCGTTGCCCGAGCTGCGCCGCCTGCAGGTTTTGGGCGTGGTGCAACGTCAGCAGCTCAAGGGCGTGACCAACGCGTTGGTGGCCGGCGCGCGCGACGATCAGGGTTTTGAGGTCGCGGTGCCGAAGGCGCCGACGAAGCCGGTAGCGACTGAGAAGTCTCCCAAGTAGGCAGTAACATTTAAGATGTCGGATCGTAGCCTCACCGAAAACCAACTTACTAACTCGATCCGTTTAGCCGCGAAAGAACGCAAAGAGCGCATAGAAATACAGTGTTCGTTCCTTGCGTTCTTTCGCGGCCAAACTGCCTTGGGTGTGGCATTTTCGGTTGTAGTGTTGGCCGTCCCCGGCCAATTCCACCGTCTCAAACCTTGGCCGAGACGGCCAACGCTACACGGCGAAACCGCCTTTCTGCATCCGACACTTTAAATGTTACACCCTACTACGTTGTTTAAAACCATCGCGGTGGTCGGCTCGGGAGCGCTCGGG
>JBILJE010000082.1:0-11115 GCA_044377395.1 Rariglobus sp.
GGAGGAGGAATCACGTTCCTCTCAACACGACATCCTCGACGACCCGGTACGTATGTACCTCAAGCAGATGGGCCAAGTTCCCCTGCTCACCCGTGAACAAGAGGTTGAGATTTCCAAGCGTATCGAAAATGCCGAGCTCAAGGCGCAGAGCGCCCTTTTTGAGGCAGCAGTGATCGGCAAATACATTGCAACTCTCGGTGCCAAGTTGATCACCCGCGAGGAGCGCTTTGACCGTGTTGTTATCGATAAGAAAATCGAGAGCCGGGACATTTATTTCAAGGGCCTGCCCAAGCTCGTTGAGTTGACGCAGAAAAACGAAGAGGCCGTCGCCGATTCATGGGAAGAATTTCTAAAAGCTCGTTCCGAGGCGGATCGAAAAAAGATCCTCTCAAAGCACGTCAAGCGCGAGGCAACCCTCCGCGCCAATTTCTCTAAGTTCTATTTCAAACTTAAAGTGTACGAGGAATGGCTCGAGCAACTTCAGCCCGTGCTCAGCGAGATCGAGCAGCTCGACCAACAACTAGACCGCGCCAAGCACCCTAAGACCAAGAAGGACGCTGCAATCGACTCGAAAGCGATCAATCTCCGTCTCAAGCAGATTGAGGCCGAGAACCGCATCGCGCCCGATAAATTTTTGGCAGTGGTTCAGCAGACCAACGTCCACGTTCGTGAAGCGCACAAGGCCAAGACTGAAATGGTCGAGGCCAACTTGCGCTTGGTGATCTCCATCGCCAAAAAGTACACCAATCGAGGACTCTCTTTCCTTGACCTTATTCAAGAGGGTAACATGGGCCTGATGAAGGCCGTGGAGAAGTTCGAGTACCGCCGTGGATACAAATTCTCCACATATGCCACGTGGTGGATCCGTCAGGCCATTACCCGTTCCATTGCCGATCAGGCCCGCACCATCCGCATTCCGGTGCACATGATCGAGACCCTTAACAAGGTCATGCAGGTTCAGAAGCAGCTCCTTCAGGAATTCGGTCATGAGCCTACGCCTGAGGAGGTCGCTGACGAGATGAACCTGCCCGTTGAACGCGTGCAGCAGATCATGAAGATGGCCCAGCAGCCCATCTCGCTTCAGTCCCCGGTAGGCGACGGTGACGACACCTCCTTCGGTGACTTCATCGAGGATAAATCCGCCGAGAATCCCTACGACATGACTGCGTACTCGCTACTCCGCGAGAAGATCATCGACGTGCTTGATTCTCTCACCGAGCGTGAACGTCGCGTGCTCTCTTTGCGCTTCGGTTTGGTTGATGGCTACAGCCGCACCCTTGAGGAGGTTGGCAAGCAGTTCAAGGTGACCCGCGAGCGCATTCGCCAGATCGAGGCCAAGGCACTGCGTAAAATGCGTCACCCCACGCGCATTCGTCAGCTGCACGGCTTCTTCGATGCCGAGCAGATCGACAACGCACAGAACCTGCTCAAGCAGGTTCAAGCAAACAAGCCGGTCATCCCTCAGACCCCCTGATCTGCGTCCCCGTTATGTTGCGCGCTTGCGCCCTAGTGCTTGGCTGCCTGCTTTTGGCGGGTTGTGCCTCCCTAGGGCGTAAGGCCCCAGCCGATGCCGGCCTGACTCCAAAGGTGTCTGCCACTACCACGACAGCCAGTTCGGCGCTGGTCGTGGGATGGATAATTGGGATAGATCCGTCGAGTAAATCGGTACTGGTCGAAGTCGGATCATTCACCGTTTTACCTTCGGATTTTGCTACACGTATCCTGATTGCACGGACTGATGACCTGCGGCCTGCGGCGCGCCTCCAGTCCTCATCTTTTCTTCGGGGGCGAATTCTCGGCACGCGGCTCATCACGGGTTCTCCTCAGGTGGGGGACGAAGTGGTGTGTGCGCCCGCTAATCCATGATTTTATTTTCCCCCTTGCGTCGAATCCGAACAGCACTAAAACTTTTTAAGTACTATGAATAGCCTCTCTTTTCCTATCGCTGCCTTTGGTTTAGGCGGATCCGAACTACTCCTTATTTTGGCCATCGTCGTGCTCCTTTTTGGTGGAGCAAAACTACCTGAATTGGCCAGAGGCCTGGGTAAATCGATCAAGGAATTTAAAAAGGCTTCAGCTGAAGGCGAGGGCGATTCCGCCGACTCCTCTGATAAAAAGGCCGTCGCTAAGCCTGAAGCCACTAAGACCCACGGTTCGAACTGATTTTAATGTTTAGTCATGTCAGTGAAACGCGCCCTTGTGGCGCGTTTTTTTTTGGCTTCGGGGGTTGTATCCGTTTTCCCCTTTGACACTCACTCGCTTCATTCGTTTGTAATCTTAACGGCGCAAGCGTCGCCGTATCTTTACGCACATGGCATCGAATCTTTTCGGCTACTTCTCCAACGACATCGGCATCGATCTCGGCACCGCAAACACCCTCGTTTACGTTAAAGACAAGGGTATCGTTTTGCGTGAGCCCAGCGTGGTCGCCTTGGACACGGTCACTCGCAAGGTCCGCGCCGTAGGCGAAGAAGCCAAGAAGATGCTCGGGCGCACCCCCGGTAATATCACCGCCATCCGGCCAATGAAAGACGGCGTCATTGCCGATTTCGATGTGACCGAGGAGATGCTGCGCTATTTCATTCGGAAGGTTCACAACAACGCCCTGCGCGTTGCACCACGTGTCGTCATCGCCATCCCGTCGGGTATTACCGAGGTTGAAAAGCGCGCCGTGAAGGATTCCGCCACTCATGCCGGTGCTCGTGATGTCATCACCATTCCTGAGCCTATGGCCGCTGCTATCGGCGTGGGTCTGCCAATCGATGAGCCCGCTGCTAATATGATTGTGGATATCGGCGGCGGCACCACGGAAATTGCGATCATTTCTCTTTCAGGCATCGTGTTCTCCAAGTCGATACGTGTTGCAGGTGACGAATTGGACAGCTCCATCGTTAACTACATGAAGCGAGCCTACAACTTGCTCATCGGCGAACGCACCGCTGAAGAGATCAAGGTTCGCATTGGCTCTGCTTACCCACTCGAAGAAGAGCTCAGTATGGAGGTCAAGGGCCGCGATTCGGTGGCCGGCTTGCCCAAGACGATTCACATCACTTCACAGGAAATCCGCGAGGCGCTCAATGATCCCATCTCGGCAATCGTGGATGCAGTCCGTTCCACCTTGGAGCGCTGCCCGCCGGAGCTTTCTGCTGACCTAGTGGATCGTGGTTTTGTTATGGCTGGTGGTGGTGCGCTGATTCGTGGCATAGATCGCTTATTGAGCGACAAGACCGGTCTTCCGGTGATTGTAGCCGACGATCCTCTTTCGGCCGTCGCCAACGGTACGGGTGCAGTCCTTAACGATCTCAATTGGGTGCTTCAGAACGTCTGAGCCGTTTGATAGCTACTCTGCGATTTACACCGCCCCGTGCCCCCTCAGCGTTTCGATCAGGCTAAACCATTTGTCACGCTCGGGCTTGTCCTGCTGGCTTGGATTTTACTGCCCACAGCAGTCAAACGCATGGCACGGGTTAGTTTTTTCGAGCTCCAGGCTCCGTTTGAAACCACTGCATCCTATATTCGCGACCTGCAAACGTTCTGGGCGCTCAAAACCAGGCCGAAAAACGAGTTGATTGAGGCCGGTCGGGATCTGGCGCACCTCAATGCTTCCTATGAAGTGCGCCTGCAGCAGGATGCCAACTTACGTTCTGAGCTCGATCGCCTGGAGCGGGTTCTCAAGCTGCCGTCTACCCCTGGATATCGCTCCGAAGTTGCGCGTGTTGTACGGAGGGATTTTTCCTCCTGGTGGCAGCAATTAACAATCCGTAAGGGACGCAACTACGGGATCGTCGAGGGTGCGCCCGTGATCTACGCAGGCGGTGTGGTGGGGCGTATTCGCGAAGTGTATGCGTATACCTCGGTGGTGGATTTGGTCAGCAGCCCAGGGGTTCGCATCGCCGCCGCAGTCGAGGGCGATACCCGCCCCGTAAGTTATCAAGGTGGCATAAATCCCACCAATGGGCCTGCGTTCGCAACGGTTGAATACGTGCCGCTCGATGTATTTGTGACGCCCACCACACCTCGACGATTGGTCACCTCCGGATTAGGCGGGGTGTTCCCGCCCAATCTTACCATCGGCTATCTGACCCGTGTTGAGCCCAGTACCGACGGTCTGTTCAAGTCAGGAGATGTTAAACTCGACGCGGGTCTATCCGATCTGAGTGAAGTGACGGTGCTGGTGCCGGAGGCCACGGCGCAGCGCGATTAAGCGTATGAAACGCCGGGTGTTAATTCTCGTGTCGGCGTCGTTGTTACTCGCGCTATTGCTCGGTCAGCTCAACCACCAGCTCGCAACGTGGCAGGTTCATGTGTGGTGTGGCGGGTTATTCGTAGCGTTTGCCGCACTGCGTATGGCCTATGGGCCCGGAGCCGCCGCCGCCTTCTTGGCCGGTTTGTTACTCGACGCCACTACGCCGGTAGTCTTCGGCACGCAGGGATTGCTGTTTCTCGCCGCTCACGCGGTTGTTTTCACGCTACGTGCTAGGGCCCCACGCGGTGAGGTCGCAGTCGGAGTGGTGGTCTCCTTGTTGGCTAATCTCGGACTTTTTTTAGCCCTTGGTTTTTTGCGCATTGATGCTGGGGCCGAGTCAGCTGGTGCTTGGATGCGCAGTTTTGTGGATCTGCTTTTTTCGCAGGTGATGCTCGCGTTGATTGCCCCTTGGTTTTTTGCCCTTCAGCAAAGAATGTTGGAGCGCACCACCACCACCACTACGCGTTCGTTCTCAAGCCGCTCGATTTGAGTCATGTCCACGAATGGTAAAGAACGTGGGAATTTGGTCGAGTCGCACAAGGGTTACGACCCGAGGGTGATTGTTTTTTATCCCTTCATTGCAGTGCTGCTGCTCATTCTAGCGGGTGGCATGGCCTATCAACAGCTATGGCTCGCCGAGCGTTTTCACGAAAGCGAGAGAAAGCAAAATCAACGGCGTATTCTCGTCCCTGGGCCGCGAGGTAATATCTATGATCGCGAGGACCGTCCCCTAGTGGCCAACCGACCTCGCTTCGCCGTAACCCTCTATCTCGGCGAATTGCGCAAAGACTTTCGTGCTGAATACATCCGTATTCGTAAAGCTTATCGCGCGGCCGGTGACAAGGACGTGCCTTCGGGTTCGCAGATGGAGCGCATCGCCCGCTTTACCGTGGTGCATCGCTACCTTGATCAGATTAATAGTATTCTGGGGCGAACCGCCGAACTCGACGCCGACGATCTCAATAAGCACTTCCATCGGCAGTTGCTTATACCCTACCTGCTGGTCGACGACCTTAAAACTTCAGAGTATGCGCGGCTGATCGAACACCTGCCGGTCACTTCGCCGCTTCAAGTTTACGCCTCCAGTATTCGCGATTATCCTCGGGGCTCCATCGCCGCCCACACACTCGGTTATGTGACCAGTAATGATGCGCCAGACGCGTCCGATGATTTTCCCGGCGCCGAGCTCACCACCTTCAAGATGAAAGGCTCTCTTGGGCGTCAGGGACTGGAGTCTCGTTTCGATGCGCATTTACAGGGCGAAACGGGTGGGGCGATTTACCGTGTCGATCCGGCCGGCTACCGGGTTAACCCGCCCTTATCCAAGCGACAACCGGTTCACGGTCATAATCTTCACACCTCGCTCGATGCGGAACTGCAGGCTGCCGCTGAGAAGGCCATGGCGGAAAGCGAACTTGCAGGCGCTGCTGTAGCAATGGATGTGCGCACCGGAGAGGTATTGGTTTTAGCCAGTAAGCCCGACTACAGTCTTTTGGATTTTGTGCCGCACCTCGGTCACGATGCGGCCCGCGACATCAACGAACGCGGTGCCTGGCTCAATCGAGCAACTCACGGCCTTTATCCGCCGGGATCGTCCTTTAAGATACTCACGGCCATTGCTGGCCTCCGCGCCGGTACGATCGATCCTGATGCCCTGGTGACTTGCACCGGTTACTATCAGGTCGGCGGCCGAAAGTTTCCCTGCCACGATGGTCACGCCCATGGTCCCATTAACTTAGCCACCGCTATCGAAAAGAGCTGTAACGTTTATTTCTACAAACAGGGTCTTGATATGGGGGCGGGGGGACTCGCCGCCGAAGCTCGTGCACACGGGTTTGGCCGCCCAAGTGGAATTGAACTCGCGGAAACCCGCAGCTCCTTAGTTCCTGACCCCGAATGGAAGATGGAGCGTCGCTCGGAACGCTGGTACCCGGGCGACACTGCGAATCTCTCCATTGGGCAGGGCGACCTTCTCGTTACCCCGCTGCAGATGGCGTCGTTTATGGCCTCGGTTGCACGCGATGAGCGAACCACTACGCCCACGATTCTTCATGAGGATAATCGCGTTGCGCAGCACAGCCCCCCGAGTGGTCTTACGCGTGTGCAACACGCCGCCGTGGTGGCCGGAATGGAGGCCTGCGCGTTAACAGGGACAGCAAAGGTCTTGCAGTCGTCTTTTATGAAGATTCCTGGGCTGGGTATTGCAGGGAAAACCGGTACGGCGCAGAAGCAAACACCCAAAGGGGTGATTAACTTTGCCTGGTTTATCTGTTTTGCGCCGATCGAAAACCCGCAGGTTGCTATTGCGGTAGTGATGGAAGGCGACACCCCGGGTGAGGAAACTGCCGGGGGACGTTACGCCGTACCGGTTGCCGCTGCGATTTTACGGAAATGGGACGAACAGAAAAAAGCCCGTCCACTTGGAGTGTTACCCAACTTTATGTTCAACCGGACTGACTCAACGATGAGTCCGCAGACCGCTCCCTAGTTAAGCAGGTCGACGCCTTTTTGGGGGAGCCCAAGTGTATTAGGGTTTTGAATTCGCACTGGTTGTCCTGCGGCGCTGCCGCCACATGATGAAGACCGTTATGCCGATAAGGACTATGCCGATAGCCCCCCAGAGCGCATAGCCTTGGGACTTGCCCAAGGTCTGATTAAATTGCTCGAGGTCATCTTTGAATTTCCCCCATAGCCAGTGGCCCAGCCAAACGAAGACGGGAACGCTGATCAGGGCTGCGCCCCCGTCAAAAAGGAGCAGTTTCCAAAAAGGGACTTTCATCGAACCTGCAGAAAAGAAAATGGGCGCACGTAATCCCGGCAGGAACCGCCCGATGAACAGTCCCATCGGCCCGTAGCGGTCAAAAAAATCGACAACCTTTGCCTGTTTCTGGGGCGATACAATCCGCTGAAACCACCGGGTTGTCAGCATCCAGCCTCCGACATGCCGACCCGCAAAAAAGGTGATGCAGTCACCACCAAGTACACCGGCATACATGAAAAGGGACACTTCGATCCATGAGCGGCCTTGGTCTTGTGCAAGGACCCCGGCGGTGACTAACACAATATCCTCGGGGATGGGCAGCCCCAGTCCGCATACCAGCAGCACAAAAAAGGGGCCCCAAAGAGAAAGGGGGGAGTTCTGGAAAAAGTTGAGTAGGGTCTCAAACATGCAGGGGAGGATGCATCAAACAGCGGGTGGCTCGCATGCCAAGGGTTTAAAGTAAGCGGGTGATGAGCCTATTGCGCCTACTCAGCGTGATGGCGTGAAATTAAGTTGAAACTTCCACTTCAAGCCCGTCTGTTCTGGACACATTTGTTTAGGCGAACCCGAGGCGTCGGGCTGAGACCGGGACACGATCCGTCCCCAAAGCCTTCGAACCTGATGCGGTTAGCACCGCCGAAGGGAAAACGGAACCCGCCGCGCAAGCGTTGGGTTTTACGCTCCTGATGGCTGTGGTCACCGCACGCAACTTACCACCTTACCATCATGTCCACCTCCGCCACCAAGACCGAGCCCGCCGATTCTTCGGCCAACCGCCGCGAATTCCCCGCGTCCACCCGCGTTTACGTCACCGGCAGTCGTCCCGACCTGCGCGTGCCCATGCGCGAGATCGCGCTTTCACCCACTCAGTTGCCCAACGGTACCGAGGTGGTCAACGAGCCGGTGCGCGTTTACGACACCTCTGGGGCGTGGGGCGATGCCGCTTTCCACGGTGATTCCGCCCAAGGTCTGCCCAAGATCCGCCACTCCTGGATTACCGAGCGCGGTGATGTGGATCAGGTCGACGGCCGTGAAATCAAGCCGATCGACGACGGTTATCTCTCCGAAAGCCACCGCGCCCAAGCCGAGGCCGAGGGCCGTCGCAACCCGATCAAGTTCTTCGATCGTAGCGCCAACAAAGTCCTGCGCGCCAAGCCGGGCAAGGTTGTCACCCAGCTCGCCTATGCCAAGGCGGGCATCATCACGCCCGAGATGGAGTTCATCGCCATCCGTGAGAACATGAAGCTTCAGCGCTCGCGCGATCTGCTGGAGATGACCGAGCAGGGCCCGCGCAACTCCCTTTGGCGCCAGCATGGCGGCCAGTCCTTCGGCGCCGCCATCCCCAAGGAAATCACCCCCGAGTTTGTTCGTTCCGAGATTGCCCGCGGCCGCGCCATCATTCCGGCCAACATCAACCATCCCGAGCTCGAGCCGATGATCATCGGCCGCAATTTCCTGGTTAAGATCAACACCAACATTGGCAACTCAGCCGTCGCTTCCTCGATCGACGAGGAGGTCGAGAAAATGCGGTGGTCGGTCAAATGGGGTGGCGACACCTTGATGGATCTTTCCACCGGAAAAAACATCCACCAAACCCGCGAATGGATTCTGCGTAACTGCCCCGTTCCCGTGGGCACCGTACCCATTTATCAAGCACTGGAAAAAGTCGGTGGCCGCCCCGAAGCGCTGACCTGGGAGATTTTCCGCGACACGCTCATCGAACAGGCGGAGCAGGGCGTGGATTATTTCACGATTCACGCAGGTGTTCTGTTGCGCTACATTCCGATGACGGCGCGCCGCATGACGGGCATTGTTTCGCGCGGCGGCTCTATCATGGCCAAGTGGTGCCTAGCGCATCACAAGGAAAACTTCCTGTACACCCACTGGGACGACATTTGCGACATCATGGCTGCCTACGATGTTTCATTCTCCATCGGTGACGGCCTGCGCCCCGGTTCAATCGCCGACGCCAACGACGAGGCACAGTTCGGTGAACTCAAGACCCAGGGTGAACTCACCAAGCGTGCATGGGCGCGCGGCGTGCAGGTCATGAACGAGGGCCCAGGCCACGTTCCCATGCACATGATCGCCGAGAACATGGAAAAGCAGTTGGAGTGGTGCGACGAGGCGCCGTTCTACACCCTCGGGCCGCTCACCACCGATGTCGCACCCGGTTACGACCACATCACCAGCGGCATCGGCGCGGCCATCATTGGCTGGCATGGGTGCGCGATGCTCTGCTACGTGACCCCCAAGGAGCACCTTGGCCTGCCGAACCGCGACGATGTGCGCACCGGTGTTATTACCTACAAGATCGCCGCCCACGCCGCCGATTTGGCCAAGGGCCATCCCGCATCCCAATACCGTGACAATGCCCTGAGCAAAGCGCGCTTCGAGTTCCGCTGGCAGGACCAGTTTAACCTCTCGCTCGATCCCGATCGCGCTCGCGAATATCACGACGAGACGCTGCCCCAGGACAGCGCCAAGACCGCGCACTTTTGCTCCATGTGCGGACCGCAGTTCTGCTCGATGCGCATCAGCGACGACATCCGCCGCTACGCCGACGAGAATAACCTGAACACCACCGAGGCGATTGAGGCCGGCATGAAGGCTAAGTCCGCGGAATTCCATGCCGCCGGCGGGGAGATCTACCTCGAGGAAAAGAAATAATCCGCAGCATTCCCCCTCTTCCGCTCATGCACATCCGCGTCAACGATCAGTCACGCGAGGTCACCCCCGAAACCTCGCTCGCCGAGCTGGCGAGTGCGCTCGGCTTGGGCGAGCGCAAAGGCGTGGCGATCGCTATCAATGACGAGGTGGTGCCGCGCGCCGTTTGGCCTGAGCGACGGTTAGTTGAGGGCGACGCCGTCCTCGTCATCCAAGCCACTCAAGGCGGTTAACGCTCCCGTGCGCCTGATTGTCATCTCCCCCGAAGCTGAAGACGCCCGCGAGTCTGTCGTGCTCGTGGAGCTTTTTAGTGCCGGACTGACGCACTATCACCTGCGCAAGCCCTCCTGGAGCCGTGCGCAACTGGCCGCTTGGCTTCGAGCGCTGCCGGAATCGTTGCATGCACGCATCGTGTTACACACGCATCACGACCTCGCAGTCGAATTCGCCGTGGGTGGCCTCCACGACCGTGACCATCCGCCCCAACCAAAATGTAACCTAATAGGTGACACTTTGCGGGCGTCGGTCCTGCTGCGTAGTCGTGCGGTGCACACGTTGTCCTCGCTGCGAGATGCTCTCTACGACTACGACCGACTGCTGGTGAGCCCGGTGTTCAACTCCATTTCCAAGCCCGGCCATGGCCCTTCGGCGGACTTCGTTTTTACCGATCTTAAGGCGATCCTTTCGCTCCCGCGACGCGCCGAAGTCATGGCCCTCGGCGGCATCGACGCCGACCGAATTCCTGCTTGCCGCGAATACGGTTTTGACGGGGTGGCCGTGCTCGGTGCCGTTTGGCAAGCCGCTGATCCCGTGCGTGCGTTTCATCAACTTAACCAAGCCTGTCGTTACGCCCATGCCGCTTGATCCCGCCCACTTTCCCCCACTCATGGCGCTCACTTTGGACGGCCTGCCACTGTCCCATGCCGACCAAGCCCGCGCTCTCGTCGCTGCCGGTGCGGGGTGGATCCAGCTCCGCGTCAAAAACACCGCTGCCGACCTCTGGCTTGCCACCGCCCGCGAGGTCGTGGCCATCTGCCATGAGGGTGGGGCACTCTGCACGATTAACGACAACGTGGACATCGCCCTAGCCGCTGATGCCGACGGGGTTCACCTTGGCCAGCTCGACGAGGATTGGATCGCGGCCCGCGCCCGCCTCGGCCCCGAAAAACTCCTCGGCGGTACTGTCAACGACGCCGATGCGGCCTGCCGTGCGGCTGCTGCTCACGTGCTCGATTACGTTGGCATCGGCCCGCTGCGTTTCACGGCGACCAAGCAAAAACTGGCGCCCGTCCTCGGCCTCGACGGCATCGCAAGTCTGCTGCCGCTTCTCAGCGGTTTGCCGGCGTGGGCCATTGGCGGAGTTCAGCCCGCCGACTTGCCTGCCCTGCGCCGCGCCGGTCTGGCCGGTGTCGCCGTTTCGTCGTCCCTCTACGTTAACAAC
>JBILJE010000083.1:0-11101 GCA_044377395.1 Rariglobus sp.
AAGCTGAGGTATTCCGCCGCCGACGAGCGAACCAAGGAGACTTCGATTTTCTTTTTGGCACCACCGCCGGGTGTTGGCTTCTTTTGGCTCATGGGTTTGTCCTCCGCTCAATTTGAACGCTTCGGTATCGCCGAAGCGTTGCCCGCGTCTCCCCCTGCATGCCCGAGTTTAGCCCGGCCGTGGCCGACCGCATAGCCCAGCTCCGCGAACCAGCCGAGGGCGGCGTTTTCAATGATGGAGGCGGGGTGGCTCATTCGGGCCGGCGGCTTGCACCTAAATAAGCAAGGTCTATTGGATCAATGAGTTGTGCTATTACGGACATCTTTTGGCGGTTGGCATCTAAATGAAAATCAGGCCCAGAACGGGACATAGTGGCGGTAACGTAGCGAGGTCTGCTCCGGATCGGCCAGTTTGATCTTCCCGGCATCCACTGCGTCGCGGATAGCCCGACCGCATTGCCCAACCCCACAAACCAGCCGCGGGCGGCGTCTTGGACAATGGATGCGTTGAGGATCATGTTGGTGAAAACGAAACACTTTACTTTTAACAAAGGTGCGTCGATAGGTATGCGCATTCCTCCACCTTGGGTGCGAGGAGTTGGGCTCCCGTTTTGCGGAAGCTTAAAAAACTTAAAGGTTCCACCCCGGTAACAAGAACCCAATGGGTTCTCTCGCAAGAGTAGCCGGGGTGGTCGCTTTTTAGCCCGGCACTCATCAGTAATAAACCGTTGTGCCGGTGTGGAACAGGTAGAACTCCGACCGCACCGCCGGTTGGATGTGTTGATAGGAACGCAGATCCTTCGTGTTCCACTTCCGGTAAATGGCCCACGTACAGTAATCGGCGACCTGGTGATCCAGATTGGACCGGGATTCATGATGCAAAACCCGATACCGCGCCGTGGCCGGCAGCAGCTTGGCGAGCGTGACCTTGATCGCTTTTTCGATGGCCTCGCGCTTCTTATGGATGGGGATGCGGTCGGTGAACACGATCACCTCTTTGAAAACCCCCAAGTCGTGCTGTTCGAGGATGTATTTAAGCAAGTAGCCCAGCATCCGGGGATAAAACGCCTCCTCGGACTGCAAGGCGGGGCCGGTTTTTTGTTTTTCCACCACCAACGCATCTATCCGCACCCCGTCCAGATTGCGCCGAATGACGTCAAACACACAACTGCGCACCGGCTGGGCGTTTTCCGAAGCGTGAAAATACTCCAGTTCCGTGCCCCGTTCGGTCAGATCGTATTTCAACTCCGTCAGTTCCTTGTAGGCATGGAACGGCCGCTCCTTGGTGACCGCGCCCAACAGAAAATAGGGCGTGCCGGTTTTTGAAAAATCGAGGTTCCCCGCTTCATCGAGGAAGATGTAAAGGAAGCGGTCAGCGGGAGAAATCATCGGTTAGCCTCCTCATGGGTGTTGGCTTCCCGCCTGCGCCGCCAGCAGCGCGCCCGCCACGCTCAACTCCCCGCTCAGCAGCTTCGGCAGCAGCGTGTCGCGCAGGCTGGCCAGGGTCCGGGATTGGGTGCGGTTAGCATCAATTTGCTCGAACCAAGGCAAGGTGAGTTTTTCAAACGCTGCCAGCACTTGAGCGGATGGCTTCAACACATCGGTGGATTCCAAATGCCCCTTCGTGATGGCATGGCGCGTTGCACCTGCACTCATCCCAATAAGGACGGACTTCATAGAGTCTTGAACGAGGTAAAGGTGCAGATAACGGGGCGGAATGCCTTTGATCGCACGAATGATGGAGACGTGCTGATTCACGCGTGCGGGCAAAACCGCTGGATCAACCACGCATGTTCTCAGGATGGAATCCCCCGTGATGTTCAGCAGCACGTCATCATTCATTACTTCGACATTCTTTAACTCGCTCGCGCTCTTGTCCGTCAGACGCGCCAATCCTGCCCAATGGAACTCATGATCATAAACATTCTGGCTGCGAATGAGCGCCGGACCTTCATCGACATACACATCGCTTCCTCCGCGCGGCGTTGCGCCACTCCCAATCTTTGAAGTGAGGTCTTTGAGTTTGCTGAGTTCCCAACCGAACGGAATTGGGCCGAGTTCGGAATCTTGGAATGAATCGGGGAAGAGGGCGGCGGTGGCGGCGTCCATGCCGACGGGCGTGCGGCCGTCGAGTTTAGCGCGGACGGGGTCGAAATCCACGAACCAGCTCTGGAACAGCGCCCGCGCCATCGCCTCCAGCGTCGCGTTCATCCGCCGGTTCAACTCGATCTTGTCGTCCAACGCCCCCAGCACCCCCGCTATCGCCTTTTGCTCGGCTAGGGGTGGCGATGGAATGTCCAACTCTTCAATCATCGACTTTGTGAGCGCAGGCCGAGTCGCACCGGCAGACGCCAAAGCCAACAATCGCAATTGGTATTCGTGCGAAACCAAGACGTAGCGGAGAAAGCGAGCGTCGAGTGACTCTGGTTGAGGCCGGATTATCGCAACATGCTGATTCACCCGTGCGGGCAAAACATCTGCGGCAACCTGGCAGCAACGCGCAACCGAGTCTCCGGTGATATTCAGCAGGATGTCGTTCGGCTTTACCTCGACGTTGCGGAGTTCAGCCGATTGGTCGTCGTCGATGTAAACAAGGCCGTCGCGATGGAAGCCTTCGTTGTAAATGTTCTGACTGCGGATGAGCGAAGTCGCTCCGCCTTTGTAAGCCTCCTTACCGCCGCGAGGCGTTGCCCCGCTGCCAATCTTCACGCACACATCGCGAAGCTGAACTGTCGTTTCACCCGCCATAACCCAGTCCCTTCAGATTGGCTTTGATGGCCTGTTCCTGTTTGGCGGACTCGGCGAACTGGGCGGCTGGTTCAGGGCGGTAAAGCACGAGGTGGTTTTCGGCGATGTTGGGCCAGAACGAGGGCGGCAGTGCGGCCCAATCGAGCAGGTCCACCAAAAAGGGCAGGTTGCTCTCGCTAAAGGCCTCCTTGAGCTCCCAGAAGGCGGTGCCTTGGCGTTTTTTTAAATCGGCGGGGTGGCGCACCACAAGATCGAGGTCGCTGGTGGCGTGGCCGGTGCCAGTGACGCGGCTGCCGTAGGCCCAGACCTCTTCGTGCGGCAGGTGGGCGGCGATCAGGCGGCGGACCTCGGCGAGGTGCGCGGGCGTGAGCTGGAGGGCGGGATCAGCCATGTTTGCGCCGGAGGGTTTCGTAGAGCGCGAGGGCGTCGCGCTGAAAATCGGTGATGAGGGCGAGGGTGTTGTCGGCGAATTGCTCCCCGTAATTGTGGGCGGTGTCATTGCGGGAATCCCGGTAGGCGAGCCAGCGGGCCAGCGCCTCGGCATCGAGCAGGCCGTGAAGCGCGGCGTGGCGCAGCACGTCCTTAAAAACGAGGTCGTCGATGGTGCGCGGCGAGCCGACGTAGAGTTTGAGTACCTTGCGCAGGAGTTTACCGGCGGTCTCCAAGGTGAGTTCGAAGCTCTTGATGACGGCGTTGCGGAAAACCTCGGCATCCACGCTGCCGGGCTGGGCTTGGGCAAGGGATTGGAGTGAGCGCTCCAGGGCAAGGCTGCAGCGTTGGAGGTGATCGAAATCAAGTTTCATGGGAGGAAAGAGAAGGTTTTAATCCAACCGGTGCGAGCCTAGGGTAAAAACGCGGGCTTGCGCCAAGTACGCCCGGTTGCCTGATTGTCGTTGTACACCCCGGAATCCATTCCTTTGCCCTAGGCGGCAGATAGGCGCCGGGGTTTCTTCGTTTCCGGAGGACGAGTTTTCAGACGCCATAGCCGAGTCCTTTCAGATTGGCGCGAATGGCCTGCTCCAGTTTGGCGGACTCGGCAAACTGCGCCGCCAGCTCAGCGACCAGACGCGGCATTTTTTCCTCAAACGGGTCGCCGTCGTCTTCGACATACTCCGCGCCGACGTAGCGGCCGGGGGTGAGCACGTGGCCGTGGGCGGCGATGTCGGCGTAAGGGAGTAGCGCAGACTTCCCTGTCTGCATTTTTCCCTGAGCAGACTGGAAGTCTGCGCTACTTCCCCTCCAAGCGTGGTAGGTGGAGGTGATTTTCGCCAAATCGGTGTCGGTTAGCGCTCGGTGAACCCGGTCGATCAGGGTGCCGAGTTTGCCCTTAAGGAGTTTGGCGCGGTGTTCCTCGAAGGTATCGGAGATGTATTTGAGGAAAATGAGACCGAGGACGACGTGCTTATATTCGGCCGCGTCCATGTTGTTGCGCAGCTTATCGGCGGTGAGCCAGAGCTTGGCCTCGAAGCCGATGGTGGCGGTGGACGTGGAGGAGGAAGACTTGGCGCGCGCCATGAGTTGCGGAGGTTTGTGGGGAGCGGAAATAAGTTGGGCAACGCTTGGTTAGGGAAACGCGGAAGTTTTACAGGAACTGTTGGTCGGTTGAGGCGGGGCCGAGGCAAGTCCGGCCAGGAGTAAGGACGGTTGTAGCACCCGGGGGTGGACAACGGCGGCGGGGGCTTGGGTTTCTGTGATGTCGGCACAAAAAGCCGGAGGCGCTTGATCAGGCACCCGTCGTCGTCTGCGCGGCCGGTCACGCGGAGGGTGCGAAAAGATCGAGTTGGTTGGGTTGGCCCAGGGCGAGCGCGTCGATCCCGCGTTGCCGGAGTGTGGCGGCGAATTCCTGGGCGAAGCCGTGCACGGTGAATACGCGCTTGGGTTGCACGAGTTCGACGAATTTGAGCAGGCTGGGGTAGTCGGCGTGGTCGGAAAGCGGGAATGCTGCGCTGCAGCGGTGGCGGTAGATCGTGCCGGGATCGAGCGCCCAGCCGGTGATCACGGCCGTTCTCACGCAGGGAATTCGGCTGAGCAGACCCGAAGAATGCGCTGGGCAGATCACGATGTGGCCCGCGACGTCGCTCTGCGCGAATTCACGAAACGCGGGGAACTTCATTCCCAGTTGTTCGTAAACGCGTGTCAGTCGTAGGGTTTCAGCGTGCAGCATTACGGGTAATTGGGCTCCGGCGAGGGCACGCAGGACCTCCTGGCTCTTGCCTAGGCTGTAGCAGAGCAGTGCGGGCGTGGCACCTTCGGCGACAGCCTGGTGGCAAAAGGCGATCAGTTGCGCGATCACTTCGGCTTCCGGCGGCATGACGTAGCGCGGGAGCCCGAAGGTGGTTTCCATGATGAGCGTATCGGCGCGCGGGGTGGCGCACGGCTCGGCTGCCAGGCCGGCGCGAAGCTTAAAATCCCCCGTGTAAAGCAGCGTCCCGTGCGCGGCGGACTCGAGCAGGATCTGGCTTGAGCCGAGGATATGTCCAGCGGGATAAAGGGTGGCGGTGACACCGAACTCGAGAGGGTAGGGACTGCCGAATGGAACTTCGTGAATCAGACGTTTACCGGGAATGCGCGCGTGCAGGAAGCGTGCGGTCCCGGGCGTGCAAAGTACCTCCGGGTGACGCGCCACGTGGTCGGAATGTGCATGCGATATAAACGAGCGGGCGACGCGGGATTGGGCGTCGAGTGACCAGCCGATTTGCGGCAGGTGAATGCCTTTGCGGAACTGGATTTCCCAAGCCATGCCCCAACCAAGGGTTGTCGCACGCTCAAGGGAAGCAAAACCGCAGTGATGCCCAGTCGCCTAGTCCGGCTCAGGGGAACAGGCCGCGGCTTTGTTTGGCGTCGGCGACGCGTTGGATGCCGAGGGTGAGCGCAGCTAGGCGGCGGCTGAATTGGAATTTACGCTTTTGGTAGTCCACCGAGCTTTTGGCCCGGTCGAGCATAACGAAGAGTTTTTGGAAAACTTCGGCACGGTCCCAATAAAAATTCTGGAGGTTCTGCAGCCATTCGAAATAGGAGACAATCACGCCGCCCGAGTTGCACAACACGTCGGGAATTACCTCGATGTCGGCGCGTTGCTCTAAAATTTTGTCGGCGCTAAAGGTGGTCGGCCCGTTGGCCGCCTCGGCGAGCACGCGGCAGCGCAGTTTTTGCGCGATTTCCGGGGTGATGACACGTTCGAGGGCGGCCGGTACCAGCACCGTGCAATCGAGGGTGAGCAATTGCTCGTTGGTGATGGGCTCGCCGCCGTCAAAGTCGCGCAGGACTTTCTGGCATTGCAGGAAGGTGAGCGCTTTTTTGACGTCGATGCCGGCGGCGTTGTAGATGCCGGTGGTGTAGTCGGAGATGGCGATGATTTTGGCTCCGTAGTTAGCCAGAGCGAGCGCGGTCTCGCTGCCTACGTTGCCAAAACCCTGGATGGCGACGGTGGCGCCGACAATTGGGATTCTCAGATCCTCAAGGTAGCATTTGATCAGGTAGGCGACGCCCACGCCGGTGGCTTCGCGGCGGCCTTGCGAGCCACCCAGAGCGATTGGCTTGCCGGTGACGACGGCGGGCTCGTTGTGGCCCACGTGGCTGGAGTACGTGTCCATCATCCAGCCCATGATTTTTTCGTTGGTGCCGACGTCGGGCGCGGGCACGTCGACATGTGGGCCGATGAACGGGGCGATCTCCTGCATGTAGCGGCGGGAAAGCCTCTCCAGCTCGAGTTCGGATAGCTGTGCAGGATCCACGATCACACCGCCCTTGGCGCCGCCGTAGGGCAGGCCCACGAGAGAGCATTTCCAGCTCATCCACATGGAGAGCGCGGCGACCTCGCCCAGGGTGACGTCAGGGTGAAAGCGGATGCCTCCCTTGGCCGGCCCAGTCGTGAGGTTGTGTTGCACGCGGTAGCCTTCGAAAACGGTGACGCTACCGTTGTCGCGTTTGATCGGCAGGGCGACGGCCAAGCAGCGTCGGGGGTATTTGGTGCGATCCCGGATGGTTTCGGGCAGATTAATGGCGTCGGCCGCGAGATCGAATTGGCGGCAGGCCATCTTAAATACGTCGGAGTCGTAGAGGGATGAAACGATGGCTTTGGACATGAAGGGGGAGGGGACAGGCGAGCGGCGGGGAGGTTCTAGGGATAAATCGGCACAAACTGCCCCAGCTAAAGTGAACGGTCTAATTTGAGTTCACGCTCCAGCTTCATGAAGTACCGATTTATCGAGCTTGTTTTGCAAGTTGGTCCAAACGGGGGCGGCTGATTCGGAATGCGGCAACGCCACCCACTGGAAAACTTTAGGGGGCAACGCGAAGGCAATTTCCACTTTGCGAGCGAACGATCGGGGCGGTGGGCTTCTACGCTCTGCTTCTTCTTGGAGTTCATCCTGCAATTTCCCGCCCCTGAAATTCACCTTCATGCTCACTTGGTTCCCGAAAGAGTGCGCGATCTGCAATGTTGGGGGTTGAACGTTGGGGCCTACTCGCTTTGCTCGCCCGTTCGCCATGTCGCTCCCTCCTTTTTCCAGCCAGCTCATCGCCGATGTCGGCATCTCCCTCGGTGACGAGGGCAAAGGCCGCCTGATCCCCGAAGTCGTCCACGAGTTGCGCAACACCGCCGCTCAGGTCACCACCGTTCTCAAGGTCAACGGTGGCGCCAATTCCGGCCACACTGCGGCCGGGATTAAACTCAATTTACTGCCCTCCGGCGTGGTCGAAAAGGAGCTCGCCCACCTCGCCATCGGCGCCGGTGTGGTCGCCGATCCGCGCAAGGCCTGGTGGGAAGCCATGCCGCTGGAGAAAAAGGGCTACAACGTCCTCGCCCGTCTCGTCATCGACGAGCGCACCCTGGTCTCCGACTTGACCCACCGCCTGCTCGACCTCGCCTGGGAGGATTATCGCGTTAACGTCCTTCAGGAAGAACCGCGCGGCTCCACCGGCCGCGGCATCACGCCCGCCTACCAGGACGAAGTGGGCCAATGGCAGATCACCTACGCCGACTTCCTCGGCAGCCGTGAGGCCTACGCCAAAAAACTCGCGCAACGCGCCGAGCGCGCCCTCGCCACCATCCAGCACGTGTGCCGCGTCAGCGCCGAAACCTTCGCCGGCTTTTTTGACAAACTTGGTGCCGCCGAATTGCGCGCCAACACCGAGGCGATCGAGCTGGGCGTGTTCACCCCGGCCGAGTTCGATTTCACCGCTTTTCGCGGTACCGGCCCCTTTGCGATCAACTTGGTCGCGCTGACAGAGACCTACTGGCAGGCCGGCCAACGCCTGGCCAAAAACATCGGCGAGGTGCGCGAGTTGATCCTCAAGGAAATCCGCGCCGGCCACACCATCATCGGTGAATTCGGCCAGGCCTACTGGCTCGACAAGCGCCACGGCTTTTCGCCCAACGTGACCGCTTCGCACACCTTCACTCCCGAGTTCTTCGAGAGCGCGGGCATTCCGGTGCAGGCCATCCACACCTTCGGCGTCGCCAAGGCCTACGACACCAAGGTCGGTACCCACGTTTTCATTACGCAGATGGACGAGGCCCACCCGCTCTCCTTCCTGTTGAAAAAACTCGAATTCGGCACCTCCACCGGCCGCCAGCGCATGGTCGGCTGGTACGACGCAGTGGAAAAGGGAGATGCCCTGCGCTACGGCGGCTTCCAGGACGTGATGATTAACAAGCTCGACGCCCTGACCCACCAAGGGGCGTGGAACTCCGATTTGCTCATCTGCACGGCGTACGAGGATGCCTCCGGCAAACGTTACCACCACGTCCCGCGCAACGACGCGGTGCGCAAAACCCTCAAGCCGGTTTATAGCAAACACCCCGGTTGGACCGAGGATGTTTCCCAAGTTCGCCACTTCGCCGACCTGCCGAAAAACGCCCAGCGTTACGTCGCCGCGATGGTCAAGGCGCTGCTCGATGTGGCCTTCCATGGCGAGTCGCTGCCGGCCGAAGCCAAACTGCCCAACCTGCGCTACCTCGGCGTCGGTCCCGAACCGTCCCAGATCATCAAGGACGTCCCAGCGACTTCCGAGCTCATCAAGCTGGCGTGATACCAAAAGCTAAATGGTTTTAGCCTTTGTTTGGATAAGGGATGGACGACCTCTGTGTCGTCCGTGCCTCGATCCAGACCACACGGAGGTGGTCCCTCCCAAAGTCTAAACTCAAGGAGACGTTTTTTATGTCTAACTGGTAAGCGCTGGTTTATTGCACGTTATACGCTGGGTGCTCATGGCCCCCAGCGCAATAAGCCGGCCTTCACGCGTCGGTGTTGGGCAGTTGCAAATTGCGGGCGTGGAAGGCCAGCGAGTCCTGAATGTGGGTCTCCCAGTAATCCCAGGTGTGGCCCCCGGCGTACTCTTGGTAACGATGCGGGACGCGGGCTGCGGTAAGGTCCGAATGAAAGGTGCGGTTGTCTTCGATCAGGAAGTCATCCCGACCGCAGTCGATCAGCAGCTCCGGCAAGTTGCCGTTGGCCACGGCGCGCCGGGCTTGGACGAGCAGGTCGTGATCGGAGCCACGCGGATCATCGCCAAAGATGTGGCGTAGTTCCGCAATAAAAGCCGGGCCGCGCGCCACCAGTGAGGGGGTACTGAAGTCCTGCCAGCACACTGCGCCCGAATGGCTGTTGACCGAGCAAAAGCGGTCGGCGTACCCCAAGCCGATACGCAGCGCGCCGTAACCACCCATCGACAGGCCGCCGATGGCGCGGGCCGAGCGCTCGGGACGCGCCTGGAAGTTGCGCTCGATGAACTCGGGTAACTCCACGCCGATGTGGCGTGCGTAATCAGGTCCGGCGGCGTGCTTGGTGTAAAAACTCCGATACCCGTCCGGCATGACCACGATGATCGGCAAGTCGCGCACGAACCATTCGATGCGCGAGCGGCGCAGCCACATACTGGAGTCGTCCCCAAGCCCGTGCAGCAGGTAAAACGTCGCAAACGGGGGCTTGCCAGTTTCCGGCAGCAGGACCTCTGCGATGGTCTGCTTGCCGAGAATGTTGCTGAACCAGTGAAGGGTAGACCATGCCATGATGGGGCAAAATCCAAAGGCCAAAACCCCAAAGGCCAAATGAAATCGCCGCAGCCTGGTCATTGACCATTGGGCCTTGGTCATTGGGCCTTGGTTATTGGGCCTTGGTCATTCCTCGGCCCCCTGGGCCCGTCGCGGGCCGTTATTCGACGCGCACGATGTAGCCGCGCAGGTATTCGCTTTCGGGCATGGTCACGAGAACCGGGTGGTCGGCGGGTTGATGGCAGAACTCGGCCACGCGCACCTTGCGTTTGGCGTCGGTCGCCGCCTCGGCCAGCACGCTGCGCAACTCGGCATCCTGCATGTGGTGCGAGCAGGTGTAAGTGGCCAGTACGCCGCCGGGTACCAGACTATGCATAGCGCGCAAATTGATCTCCTTGTAGCCGCGCAACGCTCCCTCCAGAGCGCTCTTGGACTTGGCGAAAGGAGGCGGGTCGAGCACGATCACGTCCCAGAGCGGTTCGCCATGGCGAGCGGGGTCGTTGAACCAGTCAAACACGTTGGCCACGGCGAAGGAGGCGTTAACGCCGTTGCGCGCGGCGTTTTTGCGCGCTTGGTCGATGGCGTCGGTCGCGCTGTCGAGACCGAGAACCTCCTTGGCTCCGGCACGCGCTGCATGCAGGGCGAACGGGCCTTGATTACAGAACGCATCGAGCACGCGCTTGCCGGCGCAATATTTGGCCAAGACGGCGTGTTGCTCACGTTGATCCAGGTAAAAGCCGGTTTTTTGGCCGCTTTGCAGGTCGAGCCAGTAGTCAAAGCCGTCGATTTTCTCCCAGCGCGGCTCCCAGGCGCGGCCGCTGCGGGTGTGCACCCCGAGCGAAAGCCCCTCAAGTTTGCGGATGTGGGCGTCGTTGCGCACGATGATCTCGGCCGGGGCCAGCAACTCGGCCAGCAGTTCCACGATCACATCCGTGCGCTGGTCCATGGCGAGGGTCTGCACTTGCAACACCAGGGTGTCGCCAAATTGATCGACCACCACGCCGGGAAGGTCGTCGGATTCCGACCACACGAGTCGGCGATGTAGCTGAGCTCCAGTCGCTTGGACGTTGGAGGCAGGGGTTTCTCTGCGGGCAATGGCTTTTGTGAGCGCGAGCCTGAGGTAGGCCTCGTCGAGCGTCACGCGCTGCGTGCTTAAGCGGCGCCAGATGATCTGCGACTTGGAATTATAAATACCGCTGCCGAGGAAGCGGCCGGCGCGGTCGCGGCATTCGACGACACCACCGTCATTTACAGCTGGAAGGAGGACTTCGACCTCATTGGCAAACACCCACGGGTGGCCGGAGAGGACGCGGGACTTGGCGTTGGCTTTGAGTTTTAACGAGGGGACCGGTGACGACAT
>JBILJE010000084.1:0-11098 GCA_044377395.1 Rariglobus sp.
CGTCCTGCACCACGATGCCGAGTTTGGTCAGGTGAAACAGAATCGCTCCGCTCATGACCCCCAAGGCTAACCCCGCACCCACCGGAACCATCGCCGGCACGAATAGCAAAATTGCGGCAATCAGCTCCACGACGCCGGAACCGTACCGGCCCCACGGTTCCTGGCCGACGGTTTTAAAAATATAAACCGACTCCGGCGCGCCGGTGAATTTAAAGAAAAGCGTTTGCAGCAGGATGACCGCAACGACGGCCCTAACCAGCCAGCTTGCGATACGCCAAGGGCGCGACAGGGATTGAACTTTGGATTTAGGCATAAGGTTGAGTGCGGGTGAGAGCGGCGAATCCGAACCTTATTCCCGTTTTTATTAAAAAATACTCCGCAGGGATGCCGCGCCTTCGGTACTCACCAGCACGTATGCATGCCGAGCGTCCGTCCACGCCACAGAAGCCAGTGCGCCTTGCTCGCGAAATACCGGTGCAGTGACGGCTTTTTTCCCGTCAAAATCATCCCTCCGCGCCACGTAAAGATGCAGGAACTCCCCGCCGCGCTCAAAACACACTTCCAAAACGTCGCGATTGGCAATCCGCAGCGAGCGACAGCCGTCACGTTGTAGGTCGGCAAACTCCAGTTTGAGGCCCGCAGCCAAGCGTAGCGCAGGATCGGTGAGCGCGGTGCGTAATGCCCCGCGTGCCATAGGGGCAGTTTCATGGTGCACGGCGGAGTCCACTTCTTCCATCACACCCAGCGCGAGACGCTCGAAGTCAACCGTGGGGCGCACGTACGACCAACTCGTGAGCCCACCGAAAATCAGAGCCACACTGGCCGCTAATCCGAGCGCATAGGGCCGCCGCCAGATTGGCTGCGGCCGTCGTGCGCGGGCACCAGCAAGGATCGCTTCACGCAGTCCAGCGGGCGGTGGCAGCTCACTGAGTTTGGTCGCGATGAGGGTGTCGAAGGTGTGTTCTTTCGCTAACCACGCGGCGAGTTCCGGGTCTTGGCGCGCCTTGGCTAAGGCTTCGGCGAAGCTCGGATCGGCGTCATCGCCACCGTTGGGGCGTCGGGCATGCAGGATGAATTTAGCCTCGGAGGTAGTCATGAGGATTTTCGGTTCGAAAAAGGGAAGGGGATAACATTGGGAGCGCGTTCTTTTTGCACCAATGCGGTGCGAAGCAGGGTTTTACCGCGCGACAACCGTGACATGACCGTGCCGATAGGGACATCGAGCAAATCCGCGATTTCGTGGTAGGACAGGTCTTCGAGATAAAACAGGGTTAACGGGACGCGGAAGACCTCGTCGACTGCTTGGAGCGCGTCGACGACGAGCTGCGCATCTAGGTTAGCGGCCAGATCGATTTCGTTCGCCGGAGGATCCTCGGTACCGGGCGGCAGGTCGTCCAGGGCGGTCAAACGCGCGTCGCGTCGGCGGCTGCGGAGGAACTCGCGGTAAAGGGTCGTGAACAGCCACGTTTTCACCTTGGAGTCGTCGCGCAACGCACTGCCTTTGGTGGCCCACACATAAAAAGTCTGCTGGGTGAGGTCGCAGGCATCGGCCGAGTTGCGCGCCAAGCTCAGTGCGAAGCGGTAAAGCGGCGCGTAGTAGGCATCGACCAACGAGGTGTAGGAATCGGATCCCATTATGACTGAGAGGCGTGAGCGGACGGCTTATTCCCGTAAAGCTTTTCCTTTGGGGCTATCGCCACAACCCACGTGTACACGTAAAGGGGCGGGATGCCTGTGATGTCGCACCTACACACCAAGACGGCCCGACGAAAAACTCCCGTTTTTCCATTATGCGCCACGTTTGACTCATCCGCTTGTCCACGCTTCGTTCACCCCCTTCCTTAATGGCCGACTTCCTCGATAACACCCCGCAAAAAGATCTGAAACGCGTTGAGCGTGCCTACCTCGTAGGCATCCAAACCCACGAAATGCCCACGGGTGAAGCAGAGGAGTTGCTCAACGAACTCCAAGAACTCGTCGAGAATCTCCAGATCACGGTGGTCGCCCGTAACCTCGTCAACCTGCGCGTTCCCACCCCCGCCACGCTCGTCGGCAGCGGCAAAGCACAGGAAATCGTCGACGCCGCCAAGGCGCTCAACTGCGACGTGATTGTCTTCGACGAGGGCCTTACGCCGGCCCAGCAGCGCAATTTGGAGAAACTCTCCGGGGTCGCCGTTATCGACCGCCAAGAGGTGATTTTGGATGTGTTCGCCGACCGCGCGCAAACCCGCGAGGCGGTTATCCAGGTCGCCTTGGCGCGCATGGAGTACTCCCTGCCGCGCCTGACCCGCGCTTGGACCCATCTTTCGCGTCAAGGCGGCGGCGGAGGCGGCATGGGCGGCGAGGGCGAAACCCAGCTCGAACAGGATCGACGTTTGGTTAACGACCGCATCACCCGGCTCAAGCGCGAGCTCATCGATGTGCGTAAACAGCGCAGCGTGCAGCGCCACAAACGCCAGCGCGTGCCCGTGCCCACCTGCGCCATCGTGGGCTACACCAACGCCGGCAAATCCTCCCTGCTCAACACCCTCACCGGCGCCCACGTGCTCGCCGAAGACAAGCTGTTTGCCACCCTCGACCCCACCACCCGCCAGTTACTCCTGCGCGGCAATCAGAAGCTGCTCGTCACCGACACGGTCGGCTTTATCCGCCGCCTGCCGCACGGCCTGGTCGAGGCGTTCAAAGCCACGCTGGAGGAAGCCATGGTCGCCAATTTTCTAATTCACGTGCTCGACGTGACCACGTCCAACCTCGCCGCCCACCACACGACGACCTTGTCGGTCCTCAAGGAGCTCGGCGCCGAGGGCAAACGCATCCTCACCGTGTTTAATAAAGTCGATGCGGCCACCGAGGCGCAGCTCAACACCGCCCGCCTGCTCGACGCCGAGGGGATTTTTGTGAGTGCGCACACCGGCCAGGGTCTCGACGTACTGGTCGATCACTGCTTGGAACTGATCGCCGATGCGTTTGGTTCGATGGAGTTGTTTATCCCGCACAGCCGCTATGACCTGATCGCCAAATTGCATGCGATCGGGCACGTGCAAAACGAGGAGCAAGAGGACACCGGCGTGCGCCTGCACGTGCGTATCCCTCCCTCGCAGGTGGCCCCGTTTGCGCCCTTCGTGGTGACGGCGGCGTAAGTTCCGCTGGGGGCCCCATTCAACTCGACTTGGGTTATACCGGCGCGGCTACCTGCCAGCCGGTAGTCGACCGTCAGTAAGAGCGAGTCCGTGCGATGCAGTTTAACGGCGCGCGTTGCGGTTGCTATCACTTGTGCTGACTTAACCGTTCAGTAATCTGCCTCCATTTGTAAATTACGTGTTAAATTATTTCTTGGCGTCGAGTTCCCGCGACAGATTAGTACTACTTTTTGGGAGGGAGGCGGCTCAAGTTTACGTGCTCACCCATTCACGTTGTTCGCGGTGGATTCTGAAATAGTTACACATCTGGCACGAATGATGGTTTGTTTGTTTTTTAGTTCTATAAACAAACCTGCACCTAATATGGGTACTCCAAATTTCCAACCAATCATTCAGGCTCCCAATGTCCTCGGCTTTGTTATGTGTTCCGAAGCCGGTGATATTATCGAGCAAGAGGGCAGCGAGGCCGCCGTACTCGCCTCAGTTCTCACTTATTTCCAGCAAGCTGCTGGGATTATCGGCGATTCATTTGGACTGGAGGACTTTCAGGAAGCGCAAATCCAAAGCAAGTCACTCACCGTGCTCTGCGTGCCACATAATGGGGGGGCCTTCGGGGTCATCCTCAGCTCGCGCACCAAGATCAATGAAGTGACCAGCATCGTCAGGCAGGTCCTTGCAGCAGCCTAATTTAAAAAAATAGCAGCCATGGAAATCGCTAAACTTTTTGATAACATTCTGGATTTGCCCGGTATTGAAGGCGTGTGCCTGTTCGGAACTGGGGGACAGATTTATCTCAACCGGCTACCCTCGTTTATGTCGAACGAACTGTTTGCCGACGCACAACGCCGCATTTTGGCAATGTACGATACGATGGATGAGAACTTCCTGCCGAGCGACGATTACATGCTGCGCTTCAGCGAACGGTGGATCCTGTTAAGGCGCACTGAAAACCTTGTGCTTCTGGTACTTGGGGGAGAAAAAGCCAACTTGTCCTCGACTCGTATGGTCACCAACATGACCCTCAAGCACCTGACGCCCGCAGTCATGGAGCAATTTGCTACTGCGTCCGCGAGTTCATCATCATCGGGCAAAATAAGCTCGGGTACCACCACCCCTGCGGTTGCTGTAGCTAGCACTAAAGCTCCCATTGAGGTGCCGCCTGCACCGATCCCCGCACTGGTCCGGAGTCCTGAGACCAACGAAGCGCCTGCCAAGGCTCCCGTGCGCATGTACCGCGGTCGTCCGTACTGATTATCCTGCATTTGGGGTGGGGGCGCTCGAAGACCTTCGGGAAACCCTGCGAAATCCCTTTTCGACACTCATCAGTAATGAACGAAGAAGCAGTTATCTACATACCCGAGGACAACTTAAGGAACATGTTTTCGCTTTTGCTAGCGGACTCCTGTGTGCGATTGGCGTCTTGCCCCGATTTGGACGAGGTGCTTCGGGTGTTGAGTTCCCGCTTCTGCAAATTGTGCATTTTAACCCACGAATCAGGCCTTAACATGGCCGAGGTGATCACCGAGGTGCGCATCGCTTCGCCCGACACCAAAATCATTGTCATCGCTAATCGCGAGGATGCCGCTGCGGTGCTGCCCCTTTTTCAAAAAGGCCTCAATGATGCGATTTTACGGCCAATTAACCCCAAGCATGCGATTAACTCCATCCGCAGCTTGCTCGGGAAAACGAGTTCCATCTCGTTGCCCGCCAATGGGTCTACGAATCCACCCTTGGGGTCCACGAATCCGACCGGTGGGTCTACGAATCCCCCCTTTGGTTCCGGGCAAAACGAGGGACCGTACAAGCCGGTGCATCTTATCGCCCGCAGCGAAACGATGCGGAAGGCAGTGAATGAACTCTGGGCGGCTCGCAAAAACCCGATTGGGGTCATTTTGCGCGGAGAGCCGGGGTCTGAGTTTGAGTTGGCGGTCAGGGAATTTCAGGCGATGAACGGCGATCCCCATGGCTACGCGGTGATAATCCCGCATCACGAACTCAATGTGGAGTCACTGGCAACCCAAGTGTCGCTCGATAGCCTCAGCGAGGGTATTCCGAAGACCTATTTTGTGCCTGAAGTAGAGAAGTTAACTAAGTTACAAGCCAAGGATTTACTGGATTTCCTGCGCAGGGAGCGTCGGGGCCGCAGCACGGCAAAACCGTTGCGGATGGTTTTTTCGGCCACCCACATCGAAGGCGCGTCGGTCCACCCCGAGGCGGAAATTGTTGAGGCCCTTCAGTTTATCATGCCTACGGCGGTAAACATTCCACCGATTCGGGATCGGAGCGAAGATGTGGAGCTCATTGTACGCCGGATACTAATGGATTTAACCGCTATTTTCCCTGCCTATCGTGCCCGTTCTTTTCATCCAGCTGCGCTCCAGTGGCTTTGCGCCCGACCCTGGCCGGGCAATTACAATGAGTTGCTCACGGCGATGCGAGGCGCGGTGCTTAACTGTGGCAACCGGGAAATCACTGCGGGGCACTTTGGCCAGTTAACCGGGACGCAGTCCGCTACCCCTTTTGATCTCGATGAAGTTGCCGCGACTCGTGTGCTGGATGCGGTGCAGCGGGCAAGTTCAAGGTAGCAAGTGTATACGCCTTAATCCAAAGCGGATAGTCGGGGTGGAGTACTGAACAAAACGGCACGCGTTTCGTGCCGGATTGAGCTAATATTCACGGTGGTTTGGCCGCGAAAGAACGCCCCCTTACGCCACGGATTAATTTCATCTAGGGTGTATCACCTGTATCATTAACCCGTTTGCCTGCTGGCAAATACGAATTTATCGGATGCCAAATCACCATTCGCTAAAGAAAAAAAACGAGCGTTCACGGGGCCTACGCCCGTTTTAGCGCTAAAAACAGGGGGAAAACAGTCCTCGGCGGGTCGGCGAAAGCCGTTCCAAGCAATTTTATCGCCTCATTTTCGGCCCGAACCCGGAAACCGGGTGCCAGCCCCCAGTCCGCATCTAGGGTCGATTACCTGGTTGGGTGCTTGCGCTTTGACGGACGAAAAAAACGGTAGCTTTCTCGATGTGTAGCCCATCACCGACTGTTCAACTCCTCCAAAACTCCTCCCCGCCATGAACTCCATCAAACGCCTCTCCTTCGCCCTCGTCATCGCCGCTCTCTCCACCGGTTTCGCCCAGGCCGCCAGCCGCACCGCCCCTTTCATTGATCCCACCGTCATCAGCACCGCCGACTCCTCCAACCAGGCCGACGTCTCCTTCAGCCGCTAAGCCCTAAAAGTCCTGCAACCGGTTCTCGATCGCGCCGCGCTCCGGCTCGATTCGCGCCAGAACCTCGCCCAGCAGGTAAATCGATCCGGTGACCACCACCGTGTCCGTCAGCCCACCGACCGTGCAAACGCCCGCCTCAGGGAACACCCCGGCCACCGTCGCCCGACTTACTTTCCCCGTAAAATTTTTAGGAATCAGCGCTTCAAGCTCCTCGAACGAACTAGCCCGCGACTGTTGCGGCATGACCAGATGAATTTCCGCCGCATAGCGGCTAATGGTTTCCAATAACGGCCGCGCCCGCGCCACGCCCAGGACACCGGTGACCACCACCGGCTTACGCCCCTCTGCGGCAACCAGTTGTCGTAAATGATCTTCTAGCACACCAGCCCCTTCAGGGTTGTGCGACGCGTCCAAAATCAGCGCCCGCCCGCCGATCGCCGTGCGCTGCCAGCGTCCCGGCCAGCGCACCGCGGCGATGCCGCGTCCGACCACTTCGGCGCTCAGGCCCCAGCGCGCATCGAGGCAGCGCGTCACCAGCACGGCGACCGCTGCGTTGGTTCGCTGATAATCGCCCTCGAGCGCCGGTTTCGGATAACCTGCCAGATCCTCGCCAAAGATTTCCCGCACCGAGTGGACCGGCGCGCCTTGTTCGGCTGCGACCCGGCGAATGACCGCCTCGGCCTCCGGCGGCAGGCGCCCGATCACCACCGGTTTGCCCGCCTTGATGATGCCCGCTTTTTCCGCCGCGATTTGGGCGATCGTGTCGCCCAGCATCTCGCAGTGGTCGAGGCCGATGGAGGTGATCACGGCGACCTCGGGGTTAACCACGTTGGTGGCGTCGAGTCTTCCGCCCATGCCCGTCTCGATGAGGGCGATGTCGCATTTTTTTCGCTTAAACTGCAAAAACGCCATCGCCGTCATGAACTCAAAAAAGCTCGGGTGGTCGTCGGGGCTGCCGCGACTGACCGCCTCGGCGATCGGGCAAAGTTCGCGGGCGAAGGCGACGATCTCGGCCTCGGACAGCGGCAGGCGGGCAACCTGAACACGTTCACCCAGTTTGACCAAGTGCGGCGAGGTGTAGAGGCCGGTGCGCCAGCCGGCGGCGGCGAAACATGCTTCGAGCAACGCGGCAACCGAGCCTTTGCCGTTGGTGCCGGCGATATGGATAATGGGTGTGGCCCGCTCGGGATGGCTGAGACCGGCCACGAGCAGCCGCATGCGATCGACCCCAAACTTCACGCCCTTGGCCTTCAGCGAGAACAAGTAATCCTGGGTCGACGCGTAGTCGGCCAGCTGCGCATCAACGGAACTCATAAAATAAAAAGGGCCGCTGAAATCATCATTCCATGCGGCCCGTTAAGCACCCTAAGTAACGCCTCACTTTTTCGCGACGGGGCGTTTTTTGAGGTACAGCGCTTGAAGCACATCGCGCAAGCTGTCGCGCATCTCCAAACGGCTGACAATCATATCAATAAGTCCGTGCTTTTGCAAAAACTCGGCGGTCTGGAAACCAGGCGGCAGGGTTTGTTTTACCGTATCTTTGATGACGCGTGCGCCAGCAAAACCGATCAGCGCACCCGGTTCGGCGATGTTCAGGTCGCCCAAAACAGCGAAACTGGCGGTTACGCCTCCCATGGTCGGGTGCGTGAGCACCGAAATGTAGGGTAACTTGGCCTCGGCTAACCGTCCCAGCGCCGCACTGGTTTTCGCCATCTGCATGAGCGAGAAAATGCCTTCCTGCATACGCGCACCACCCGAAGCGCTGAAAATCACGCAGGGAATCTTCTTCTTCAAAGCGATTTCGATCGCACGGGTGATTTTCTCTCCCACCGCCGAACCCATGGCACCACCGCAAAAACGGAAGTCCATAACAGCCACAGAGACCTGAATCCCATGGATATCGCCCGTACCGCAGACAACTGCCTCGGTCAGACCGCTGTCCTTTTCGTACTTTTTAATGCGGTCGGGGTATTTCTGAGAGTCGACGAACTTGAGCGGATCGGCCGAACGGATCGTCGCATCGGCTTCCTCAAAGGTGCCTTCGTCAAACAGGGCGGCTATGCGCTCGTGCGCGCCGATGGGGTAGTGGTAACCCGACTTGGGCACGACCATCTGGTTGTCCTCCAGCTCCTTATTAAAGACGATCTCACCGGAGATCGGACATTTGGTCCACATCCCCTTGGGGATATCCTTCTTCTTAACAACAACAGTGGAATACTTCGGTTTGCTGAAAATCGACATGGCAGTGAGTTAACCGTGACTAAAGGTGATGACGTTGAGATTCACCGCCCCAGCGCGGCGAAGAACGCCGGCGCAGGAGTTGAGGGTTGAGCCTGTGGTGAAAACATCATCGACGAGAATGTAAGGTGAGCGCGGATTTATGGAGGCGCCTCGGGCCAGTGCAAAGGCATTTTTTAGGTTAGCCTGGCGGGCATTGCGGTCGAAGGTGGTTTGCGAGGGCGTGTCCACCACGCGGCGCAGAATCGGCTCGATCCGCGTGGTCCCGCCCGCCGCCCGCGCCAGCACTACGCAAAGCAGCGCGGTTTGGTTGTAGCCTCGCTCGCGCAGTTTGCGCGGGTGCAGCGGCACCGGCACCAGAACCGAGTTGCGCAAAAACTCCGTAACCGGGGCGCAGGCGCGCACGATCTGCTCCAAGTCGTCGAGCAGGTGGTGGCCTTTGCGATATTTTAAATCGTGGATGAGGGCGCGCGCCGGGCCGGTGAACAGGGTGACCGTGCGCCCTTCGCCAAACTGGGGGTGCAACGCCTCGCAATGCGGGCAGATGCGCTCGCCCTCGACGACGCCGAAAAACGGGCTGCCGCACGTCGTACAATGCGGTGCCGCAACTACATGGATGAGCGGCGTGCAGGCCACACACACCTGCCGCAGCCGCCCGCCCTCGACCAGCCCGCCGCAGTGCACGCACGTGGGTGGAAACACTACATCGGTTAACCCGCGCCACACTTCGCGGGCCCAACTGAGCTGCGGTTCGGGAGTTAACAATTCAGCCAAGGCCGAAGGCGGACTCGGGTTCGCCTCATCCATGGCCACCTCGGCGTAGCACCGCCGTCCGATCAGCGCCGAAAAGTAGCGCAGACTTCCAGTCTGCCTCAGCGTGTAGTGCCGCCCAACCGAGTAGCGCAGACTGCCAGTCTGCTCCGTGCGGTAGCGCCGGCCTGCCCTCTATACTGATAAAAATTCCATCCAATCCGGGCAGACTGGAAGTCTGCGCTACTTTTCGGTCCCAGGTTTCACCCATACAACACTTCGACCAGACAAAGCCCCTGCGGTGGCGCGGTAAATACCCGCTGGGTCCGAATTTGGCTGGCGAGGATCGGCTCCATGTCGGCCGGACTCAAGCGGCCCAGCCCGACATCGACCAGCGCACCGGTGAGGCTGCGCACCATTTTATACAAAAACCCGTTGCCCTCAGCCTCGATGCGCAAGCGGTGCCCGTCCTCCACCAGATCGAGGCGTTTGACCGTGCGCACGGTGTCTTCTTTGGCGATGCCACTGCCGGGAATGGCGGTAAACGCCCGAAAATCGTGCGTGCCCACCAGAATCGCCGCCGCCGCCCGCATCGCCCCAACGTCGAGTTTTCGTGGCATCGACCAAGTGTACGCCTGCGTAAACGGATCCGCATAAGCCCCGTGACAGAGCGAAAAATGGTAGATTTTCCCCGTGGCCCCGAAGCGCGCGTGGAAACTCGCCGGCACCCGCTCGGCCGACCGGATTTGGATGGTCGGCGGCAACCCGATGCGCAGGGCGGTTAACAATTTGGCCGTTTCGTGCGGCCAGTGGGCATCAAAGTGAAACACCTGCCCGCGAGCGTGAACCCCGGCGTCGGTCCGTCCGCTGCCGGTGATGTCGACCGGCGTTTTGAGCACCTCGGCCAGACGGCGCTCGATGACCGCTTGGACGGTCTCGGCGTTGGGCTGGATCTGCCAGCCGGCGAACGCCGTGCCGTCGTAGGCGACGGTGCATTTCCAGCGGGTCGGGGCGGCGGCGGCTTCCGCTGTGCCGGCGTTGGCGGTGGCGGCGGGATCGATCGGAGTGCCGGTGACGTTATCGTCCATTTACGCTCCGCCTCCGGGCAGGATGGATGGAAAGCGTTGATCCAAAAAGTCCTGCAAAATAATGGCGGCCGCGCGCGAATCGATGATTCCCTGGGCACGGATCTCGCGGAGCTGTTTTTGGTTCATGCCGGATTCGGCCATGTGGGAGGTGAGGCGCTCGTCGATGAAGTGCAGCGGCAGGCCGAATTCACGCGTCAAACTGGCGGCGAAGCCCTCGACTTCTTTGGCCTTAAAACCGACCGTGCCGTTCATATTATAGGGAAAGCCCACCACCAGTTCGGTGATGCGGCGCTGTTTGACCAAGGCGGCCAACTTGTCGCGGCGCTGTTTGGGTTCGGCATCGGTGAGGGCGGGCAACGGTGTGGCGATGCCCAGCTCGTCGCCGTACGCCAAACCAATGCGGCGTGAGCCGTAATCAATTCCTAGAAAACGCATAAAAATGGCCGTTAGTAACAAGGATCTTAGCGGATGAGAAAGCTCGACGGTTGCTGCCTAACTAGACTGATACTCATTAGCGTTCAATTGAAGGTTTACGGCATCCTTGAGCTCACGCTCAAGGCCACAATCTTGGTGAAATCACGCCTCGTGAACTCACGGTTGGTGAACGTCTCCTCGTGGCCTTGAGCGTGAGCTCAAGGTTTTTTGC